>JBLHNZ010000223.1:0-6477 GCA_047623245.1 Oceanicoccus sp.
AAGGTCAGCGTGACCGCTTGTGGGAAGGAATAGCCGATTTGCCTGGATTGCGTCGCAACGGTGAGGTGCAGAATGTTAGCCCTTCACATTTAAATATTTGTTTTAGTGGTGCAGACGGTGAAACTCTAATGCTGTCGATGCGTGAGCTGGCCGTTTCATCGGGATCTGCTTGTACATCGGCAACCATGGCGCCATCCTATGTTCTTAAATCGATGGGGCTTAGTGATGATGAAGCGCACAGTTCTATTCGTATATCATTGGGAAGATTCACGCAGGACAGTGAAATAGATCGGGCCATCATTCATATACGAACTGTTTACACACAGTTGATGAGCATCGAAGATTAAAGGTAGATAATGCCTTTTAAACGATATCAGTAATCGAGAAAAGTGAAATGTCGCAACAAATTGAGCAAGCCTTAAATCGAGAATACGAAGCCGGCTTTGTATCTGACATAGAGTCAGACACGTTCGAACCTGGCTTGGATGATAGTGTTATAGAAAGAATATCGGCAATGAAAAATGAACCGAAATGGATGCTTGAGTGGCGCCTAAAAGCGTTTCACGCTTGGCAGCAAATGGAAGAGCCTGAATGGGCTCATATTCATTATCCAAAAATTGATTTTCAGGCCGTTTCCTATTATTCAGCTCCAAAAAGTATGGCAGACAAACCTCAATCGCTCGATGAGGTCGATCCGGAATTGCTAGCGACTTATGAGAAGTTGGGCATCCCATTAATAGAGCAGCAAATGCTGGCTGGAATTGCAGTCGACGCAGTTTTTGATTCAGTATCGGTTGTTACGACTTTTCGAGAAAAGTTAGCAGAGGCGGGTGTCATATTTTGCCCAATATCAGAGGCTATTCAGAAGTACCCCGATTTAGTTAAACAATACTTGGGGAGCGTGGTTCCGCAAAAAGACAATTATTATGCTGCGCTAAATTGTGCGGTATTTACAGACGGGTCGTTTGTTTATATTCCGAAAGGAACACGATGCCCGATGGAGTTGTCGACGTATTTTCGTATTAACGAACAAAATACGGGTCAATTTGAGCGAACTTTGATTATTGCTGATGAGGGGAGCCATGTCAGTTATCTCGAAGGTTGCACCGCGCCTCAGCGCGACGAAAATCAATTACACGCTGCTGTCGTAGAGCTGATTGTGTTAGATAAAGCGGAAATCAAATATTCGACGGTTCAAAATTGGTACCCAGGAGATGAAAACGGTAAAGGAGGTATCTACAACTTTGTTACCAAACGTGCTATTTGTCATACCGACGCAAAAGTGTCTTGGACTCAAGTTGAAACCGGCTCGGCGATCACCTGGAAATACCCTAGCTGTATATTAAAAGGCGATAATAGTGTCGGTGAATTTTACTCGGTAGCGCTAACTCGTGGAATGCAGCAAGCCGATACCGGAACCAAAATGATTCATATTGGTAAAAATACTCGATCGACAATTATCTCGAAGGGCATATCGGCAGGACGGAGTAATAACAGCTATCGAGGCTTGGTTCGTATGAATAGCGGTGCTCATGGCGCTCGTAATTTCACCCAGTGTGATTCTTTACTCATTGGTGACCAGTGTGGCGCGCACACTTTTCCGTATATAGAAAGTAAAAACCCCAGCGCTATTGTTGAGCACGAAGCAACAACGTCAAAAGTTTCGGACGACCAGATGTTTCTATGTCAGCAGCGAGGTATCGATCCAGAAAAAGCCGTCTCGATGATTGTGAACGGTTTTTGTAAAGAGGTTTTCAAAGAATTACCAATGGAATTTGCGGTTGAAGCGGGTAAATTGTTAGAGATTAGTTTAGAAGGTGCCGTAGGTTAAGCACTGAATACCGGGCAGTCATTAGCGCAAGTGACAACATATAGTTAGAAGTTTAAGGGTAAGCGAAAGATGTTATCGATCAAAAATTTACACGCGAGTGTCGAAGAAAAAAACATTCTAAAAGGCTTGGGGCTGGAGGTTAAACCTGGAGAGGTTCATGCGATTATGGGCCCTAATGGTGCCGGAAAAAGCACCATGGGGTACGTGATTTCTGGAAGAGGTGGCTATACGGTAGAGCAGGGTGAGGTTACTCTGGATGGCGTGGATTTGTTGGCTATGGAACCGGAAGACAGGGCGAAAGCTGGATTATTTTTGGCCTTCCAGTATCCGGTAGAAATTCCCGGCGTGAGCAATTTGGAGTTTTTGAAAACGGCTGTCGATGCGCAACGTAAAGCACGGGGAGAAGAAGAGCTCAGTTCTAGAGAGTTTTTGAAGGTCGCTAGAGAGGCTTGTGCGCAAGTTGATTTACCGGTTGCTTTCCTAAAACGTGGCGTCAACGAAGGTTTTTCGGGTGGAGAGAAAAAGCGCAATGAAATTATGCAAATGATTTTGTTGAAGCCAAAATTGTGTATTCTCGATGAGTCAGATTCAGGGCTGGATATAGATGCGTTGCAAGTCGTTGCAAGTGGCGTTAATAGTCAGCGGTCTCCCGATAGAAGTTTTGTAATAATTACTCACTACCAACGATTGCTTGATTTTATTAAGCCAGATTTTGTTCACGTTTTGTCAGAGGGGAAAATTGTACGAAGCGGAGACGCTTCCTTGGCTCGAATTCTGGAAGACGACGGTTACGCATGGCTGAGTGAAGAGAAATCAGGCGAAGGCCAGCAAACATGAGTAACTGGCTAGATAGCGCTATTGCCCGTGCTGAATTAGTAGATGATTGGCTCACACCTAAGCGTGAAAAGTCTTTGGCATTGTTACGTGAATGTCGCTGGCCAACGCGAAAAACGGAAGCTTGGAAGTACACTCCAGTAAAAGCCATTGAGCGAGCAGCGCTTACATTGGTGGTGAGTGATCAGGCAGTTGTTGGCAGCACGGAGGTTCCCGTAGGGCCGGTAACAGCCGCAACCTTAGATTTCGAGTGTATTAAGATCGATTTGGTCGACGGTGAGCTAGTCGCAGATTTAAGTGCGCTAACCTTACCAGTCGGTTTATCTATTACTTCTCTGGCGGGAGCTGAGTTAAACAGTTCTTCCTGGGTGAAAGATTCCTACGCAGCAATAAAACCAGATAGACACTTGTTTGGCTTGGTTAACGATGTATTAGCAGAGCAGGGTGTTGTCATTGATGTGGCCGCTGGTGTGTCGATAGAACTACCTATATACATTGATAACGTGCTGAGTAAAAACTGTGAGGCACACACACGAGTGTTAGTTCGTATCGGTGAAGGGGCGAAGGTAACAATTGTCGAGCATTTTCACGGCAAGGAGCTAAGTCTAAGCACGAGTTTTGCGGAATACGACATCTCCGAACAGGCCGAATTGGAGCACTATCGATTTGCCCTGCAAACAGGCGAGGCTATTAGCTTAGGCGGAAGTCATTTTCAGTTAGGGACTAAGGCAAAATTAAATTCTACGATTGTCGGCTTTGGTAGTGATTTGTCTCGTACGGATGTTGATGTGAGCCATGTTGGGGAGCATGCGTATGCAAAATTAAATGCCCTGTATTTACTCGATGGCGAAGAGTTATTCGATTTGCATAGCACTATCGAGCATATAGCTCCAAACGGAACAACCGAAGAAAATGTACGTGGAATTGTGGCGGACAAATCTCGCGCGGTGTTCAACGGTCGTATACATATTCATCGCGATGCACAAAAAACATTGGCAGACCTTAATAACCGAAATCTATTGCTATCGGATAAGGCTGAAATAAACACGAAGCCAGAGTTAGAGATATACGCTGACGATGTACGTTGTTCGCACGGAGCTACGATAGCTGAAATTGATAAGGAGTCTCTTTTTTACTTGCAGTCTCGAGGCATAAGTCGAGCGAGTGCACAGATCATGTTAAGTTTTGGTTTTATTAATGAGTTGGTAGACCAAATGCCCAATGAATTACTGGCCGAATGGTTGCGTCCACAGCTTCGTCAGCGATTTTCGATGATGGAAGTGAAATAACTAATTTTGTTAATGTTGGCTAGCTAAGAGATTTTTCAATGAGTTTTGATGTAAGCGCTATTCGTGCACAGTTTCCGATCTTGTCTATAAAAATTGACGGGAACCCTCTCGTATATTTGGACAACGCAGCAACTACACAAAAGCCACAATATGTTATTGATAGTTTGGTTAACTACTATACAAGCTGTAATTCCAATGTACACCGCGGCGCTCACCGTTTGGCTGATGAAGCCACGAAACGCTATGAAGCAGCGCGTGATATAGTCGCCGAATTTGTAAACGCAGAATCGCGGAATGAAGTCATTTGGACAAGTGGGACGACCGAGTCAATCAATATTGTTGCTAACGGTTTATCTCAATTGCTAACGGATAGTGATGAAGTCATCGTTACTGAAATGGAACACCATGCAAACCTCGTGACGTGGCAGCAAGCGTGTAAAAAATCGGGGGCAACTTTATTAGTAGCACCCATAAACGATGAAGGTGAATTGATAATTGAAGCATTTCACGAAATGCTAAGCAGTAAAACTAGACTAGTAGCGCTTCCACATATTTCTAACGCTCTGGGTACAGTTAATCCGATCAAAGAAATAATAGCGATGGCGAGAACCCATGGAAGCTTGGTATTAGTGGATGGCGCCCAAGGGATTGCCCACTGCCCAGTGGACGTTCAGGAGTTAGATTGCGACTTTTACACCTTTTCTGCACACAAGTTGTTCGGGCCAACAGGCACCGGAGTATTGTGGGGGCGCCAATCTCTGCTGGAAACGTGGCCTTTGTGGCAAACAGGCGGCGAAATGATATCGACAGTTTCGTATCACGATGCAACATGGAACGTTTTACCTTATCGATTCGAGGCAGGAACACCGAATATAGCTGGCGTAATTGGAATGGGAGCGGCAATACAATGGTTTTCTCGATTAGATATGGTCGCCGTTCAAAACTATGAAAGTACATTGCTGGCTTATGCTGAACAACAAGCCTCTGATCTGTCAGGGCTTACTGTTGTAGGTAGAGCTAAGGAAAAAATGGGCGTCTTAAGTTTCGTGATGGAAGAGGGTCATCCTGCTGACATTGGTTTTTTGTTGGACAGGCAGGGCATAGCTATCCGTACGGGAAATCATTGTGCCGAACCGTTAATGAGAAGACTAAAGGTGCCGGGAACTGCTAGGGCATCGTTCTCAATTTACAATACATTTGAAGAAGTAGATGCATTGTTTGTTGCATTGAAAAAAGCGAAAAATATGTTGGCCTAGTTGCGCTGGCAAAGGAGAGTGTATGACTGTTTCTACCTATGACCCAACAGATCAAATTGTTACGATGACCGAGGCCGCGATGTTGCATTTCGAACGAGCGTTGGCGGGCAAGGACAACAAATTAGTGCGGCTTTGTACAGAAACGAGTGGGTGTACCGGATATTCCTACGTTTTAGATCTCGTTGACAATGCTGAGCCTGATGATATCGTTTTACCGCAAGGGGATCGCATTACGCTGGCGGTCGATGCTGAGGCCATGAGCTTGCTGAAGGGCACTGAGATCGACTATGTTTCCGAAGGAGTTAATAGTGTGATTAAATTCAACAACCCGAACGTTGTAGCTGAATGTGGCTGCGGCGAAAGCTTTAGCGTTAGTTGATATGGAACAAGTAATGGTCGTAACTGTGCGCGATTGTCCTGCGCGCAGAGTTCCCACAGGAGAGTTGGTAAGTATTCCAAGAGGCCAGTTTATCGCCATTAATCAGAGTTTAGGTGGTAACTATACAGTAACCTGGCAGGGTAATATGTTGCGTATAGATGGCACTGATGCCGACGCAATAGGGCGCGAAGTCGAGTTGCTCGAGTTTGAGGATGATGGGTCGGGCGACATAGACAAAAACCAGATTTGGGCTGCTCTCGACACAATATTCGATCCTGAGATTCCCATTAGCTTGGTAGAGCTTGGGTTGATTTACGACGTGTCGATTGATCCAGCAAGCAGTGGCGTTAATATATCTATGACGCTAACTGCCCCAGGATGCGGGATGGGTCCAGTGCTGGTCGGCGATGTAAAGTACCGGGTGGCAAAGGTACCCAACGTAAAGAGCGTCGAGGTCGAGTTGGTATTCGATCCTCCATGGTCAAAAGACATGATGAGCGATGAAGCCCAGCTAGAAGCAGGCTTGTTTTTTTGACACTCACTATTAATCAATTCTGAATACGAATATGGCGCTTTCAACAACAAATGAAATTCTCGACGATCTCGCGTTCTTTGATGACTGGGAGGATCGCTACAAGTACATTATAGACTTGGGGAAGGAATTGCCCGAAATGCCTACCTCCTTACAGACGACTGATCGGTTAGTGAAAGGCTGCCAAAGTAATGTCTGGATGGATGTCGGTCTCGAGGGTAAGCGCTTGCAATTTCTTGTTACCAGCGACGCCATAATAGTTAAGGGGTTATTGTCGCTAATCATGTCTGCCTATAATGATAAAACCGCTGCTGACATCGTCAAATTTGATATCGAAGAATATTTTATGCTGCTGG
>JBLHNZ010000224.1:0-6472 GCA_047623245.1 Oceanicoccus sp.
CCAGGCGCCAATAAAAAGATCGAGTGCAAGAAAATGTCTCCAGCCGGAAAGAAGGTGGCCTGCATTGGAGAAGCCGTTAGCGACATCAGCAAGTGATGAAAAATCAATTGTTGGTTCTTGGCTCCACAATGAAACTAAATAATAAGTATAAACTAAAGCTAGCAAAACACTGATTAAGCGCGCAGAAATAATTAAGGGAATAGGTCGAACAGGCGAAAGAGCCAGAGTCCCCCAGCCAATAAAAGACAAAACCCCAACAACCGAAAACATTGCTTCGTAATCTATATTGAACATCTACACCTATACGTAAGTTGCTAAGAGTAAGAATGAATTGCTTGCTATTTGTTTCTATAGTGTTGGTGTAGTCAGGTATTAGTCAATTTAATGTCTAAGTCAACCCTGTGCCTCGAAAGGTGCGAATGTCTGGACCATCTGAAAGCCTAAGTCTGAATTCGAACGATTATGCAGGATATAACGTCTGCCTCGTATCACAGACAGTCGCAGTGCGGAGTCGTATGATTCGTCCATTACAGGTGCTGTGGTTAGGATAAATAGAAAGTTGAAGTGGATGGAGGGGTTACTATTTAGCAACCTGTGTTGAAGTCCAGCGGCACTATGTATTAATACTATAGGGTGTATGGTTAAATACCCAAAAAAGATGTTGTGATCCATAGACGATTAAAGATACATTTGTATCTTTGTGGGGTGCCATACCCTACAACACGGTTATCGCCTATTAGGAATAGAAAGCTCTAAAAATCACAAAATTAGTTTAAGCGGAATATTTGAGTCCCTGCTTTCTACTTTTTTTTGGCGTGGAATATGATAGTAGCAACGAGCTAAAATAATACGAATAATAATAGAAATAGAAATAGAAATAGAAATAGAAATAGAAATAGCAATATCAAGTTGTCGGGCGTCGTTGGTTATTGAAGTTAGATTCCGAAAGTAGTCATTTTTGCGCTGAGGAAAACAGATCTTCCTCTACCAAATTAAACTAGCCATTAGGACGGGTTTATCCATTATGAAGAAATTTTCGCTAGGGCTTTTCGGTTTACTGGTACTCATCATTGCGCTTGTTGGATTTGTTTACTACAACACTTCAAATGTCCCGTTGTCAGCGAAAATGGATCTGTCGGACAGCGTTATCTGGTTTGATGACTATTTTACAATTGAGTATATTGATGAAACTACCATAGCCATTGGCGAACCTAGATACTTTCAGAAAAACTATAATTATCTGATTATAGGTGAAGAAAAAGCGATTTTGCTCGATACCGGCCCGGGGGTTAGAAATATTAAACCGGTGGTAGAATCGCTCACTAGACTACCTGTTACAGTAATATCGTCTCATTTACATTATGATCATGTCGGCAACCATGATCAGTTTGATCGTATAGCGATGTTAAATATTGAAAAAACAAGCCGGCGTTTCCAGTCTGAGTGGTTTAATCCGTCTTACTCAGAGCACCTTGGATTTATAGAGGGGATAGAAAAGCCTCGTTTTAAAGTGAGTGAAAGTCTATTTCCAAATCAAATAATCGATTTGGGGAAAAGAGTTGTAACGGTATTACATACACCGGGACATACTCAGGAATCTCTAATGCTTCTCGACAAAAGCCGCCACTATCTTTTTGCGGGAGATTTCATTTATGAAGGCGACTTATATGCTTTTTTACCTGGTTCAGATATTGCTGAGTACTATAATAGTACGCAAAATTTGCTTGCTTTAACGACAATCCATACAACGGTACTAGCAGCACACAGTGGGAGTTTACCGGCTAGCCTTCCCGTACTCGGCCATCAAGACCTTGTCGATCTAAACAAGGCCTTATCACTAGTCCTCAGCGAAGAACTTGAAGGAGAGGGGACTATACTGACAACCTATCGAGTAAATAAGCGAATGAGTTTAATAGCCAACTGAAGACAATAGTGTATTCTCCTAACGGAGGCGTTATTGTCGTACCCCCACTAAGTTATTAGTCAGTTTTTTGGGTAGGCACCCTCATAGATTTTCAAGGTAAGGGCATTTTGAATCGTTTTGCCGAATTTTTTTTGATAACCACTTTCTACGGAGTTGACACAAATGAGTACATCTGTCTTTGGACCTGCTGAATCAAAACTGTTTACACTGAGTGTTTTTATTTTCCTCATTTCTGGCGTTACATTTGTTTCGGCTGATGAATGTCCGTCGTCCGGAGAGTATAGCTTTATCTGTGGTCCGAAAAATGCGGAGGACTTGGTGCTTGTGCCAGAGACAAACTGGATTATTGCCAGTGGTTTTGGCGGAGGTACGTCGATGTATCTGATTCATTCGCAGAATAAAACCTGGTCAGAACTTCATTTCACCGAAGCTCCAGCAGCACCACAAAACATACAGAAATACGATACTTGCTCAGGCTCTCCATCCTCCAGCAACTTCGTTGCCCATGGCATGAACTTACTACCTGGTACAAACGGTCATTCAACCCTGTATGTTGTAGGTCACGGTGATCGCGAAGCCATCGAAATATTTGACGTCAATGCCAATCGGGATAAACCGGAGTTAACATGGACAGGGTGTGTGATGATGCCCGACGGCCTTGCCGCTAACAGCGTTGCATCATTAGGCGACGGCTCCCTAATTGCGACCATTCCGCTCGGTGTAGGCAAAACAATCGAAGATGGCTTGGCTGGAGAGTTAACCGGGGCTGTCTATCAGTGGTCACCCGGAGACGCGGGTTTTACTTTCGTCAAGGGTACCGAACTACCCTACCCAAATGGAATAGAGGTGTCCGCCAACGGAGAGGAGTTTTATGTTGCCTCGACCGGGCTCGGCACCGTGACTGCTTACTCGAACAGTAATCCAGCGCTTCAATTGAGAGTGACAAGTAAAATGACGTTCGCGCCAGACAATCTTCATATGGGGCCCAATGGACAGCTGATCACTGCCGGACTCATTGCCAATGATCCTTCATGTGGTAACGCTTGGGGTCCGAATTTTGACCTTGAAAAATTCGCTGCTTGTCCACGACCTTTTATCGTAAAAGCGATTAATCCTCAATCGATGGAAATGACGGACATAGTCCATGGGCCGGTAAATGCAAACTTCAGCAACATCACAATGGCACTTCCAGTCGGGAATGATATCTGGATAGGAACATTCGCGGGTGACCGAATTGCCTATCGTACGTTGAAAAAGTAGTTAAATTTAACGGTATAGTTAACTAGTTTAGTGGCAAAAAAGGTACATGGTAGATATGAATCCGTTGCTCGATGAAAGTCCTTCGTTGAGAGTAATCATTGCCTGTGGCATGATCAACACCGCGAAGGGTCGAGCGCGTGGGCAGCGGGAGATAATATAATGGAAGTCTGTGTTGTCGATACCGGTGAGTGTGTTGCTAGGAAAGGTTATTGTAATTTCTTTTTACGAAATGTGCATGTTGAAGCTCAGTCAGGGTTACTGTTTTGTCCATTTGAGCATATATGTCCTCTTTAAATGCTCTGCAAATGCTGTTTTGGATACCAACGAAAGGGGTTCGCAAGTATTTCGCAATTGGATTCCTTGCTGCCACTTTTGCAAAATAGCACCGTCTCGGAGAAATAAAGCACCGTCTCGGAAAAATAAAGCGCTCGCGACGTTCGCAAAAAACCGCAATTGCAATTCAACCCGCTTTACATAAGCGAATTTTGTTGTATATTGAATTTTCAGATACGCCCTCTACTCATTTTCATAAGAAAAAAATTGAGAAACAGCACCTTTATCCCTACTTCAAATGAATCTGTAGTTTGGTCAGCGAAAGACCAAGCTTGGCATGTCTATTCGTTCAATTCAGTAAAATCAATTTTGAAGAGTCCAGATTTTGTCGCGAATTATTTAGGTCACCTGTCAGATCAAGAAAAAAAAGGTTTTTTGAAAGATCATGATCTGCTTAGGCAAGACACAAGCAAATTCCTAAAAACTAAACAGTCAGATTTTGATAAGACGATTAATTCAACCGTTGACGCTTTTTGTTCATTTTTTTTTGCAGAAAAGAAAAGTGATATAGCAACCGATCTCATTCTTCCACTATGCCAATCATTGGCGAACTTGCTGACAGGAATTGATACTGAATTGGCTAATAATCATAAGTTGGTTGAATTGAGTATCGACATATTTGATATGACGAACGATACCGATGAGGCTAAAGAAAAAGGAAGTAGTGCTACGCAAAAATTCGCTGAATTTCTTCACAAACATTTACGTAATACCAATAAAGGATTGCATCATGAGCTGGGTTCAGATGGACAAAGTAATGAAATATTGCGAGGCTATGCGCCTTCTTTTATTATCCAGATGTACGTGGCTTTGGTAAGCTCTTTGCCATTACTATTGGCGAATTCTATTGTGGAAATAGCGATACTTTCAGCAGTAACGAAGCCCGATGGAAAAAAACAAAATACGCTTAATGAATTATTAAGGCTCAACGGTCCATCCATTTTCATAAGCCGCGTCTGCGCAAAAGAAACCGAATTACACGGACTAAAAATCGAGAAGAACGATAATCTAATGCTCTTTTTGGCAACAGCCAATCGAGATAAAACTAAATTCAAAAACGCTCATTCTTTCGAATTCAATCGTAAAAATGCTCCAGTGTTAAGTTTTGGAACGGGGATCCATTCTTGTATTGGGGCCAATATAGTAAGGTCTGTTCTTGGGTCGTTTGTAAGTTGTTTTTCCGCATACAATGATCGTTTTAAACTGGACCTAAATGATGTAAAAGTTGGCGGAAGTAATCGTATTAAAGGCTATAGTTCTTTGCCAATAGAATGGTAGTTTGTCAATAAATTGGACTGTTAAACTAGATTTATTTTCAGGGATGATTTTTTATTGAAATGAAACCAGCTACTGGTTGGCAAGCTTAAACTACCCAATATATAAGATGTGTCAAATGGCCATAATTTTACGAGAGCAGTGGCGGCTAGCTGACCTACACCTCATATTCAAGACCACACGGGTGTATTGTTTGTGTCGACTAAATAATTAGACGTATCGAAATACCCACAAAGGATTGGAATTCCCCATTTCCATACTAAGTGCCTAGTGTTGGTAACAGCGATTAGCAAAGGTGGTCTCCTTTGTTCAGATTTTGATAGGGCGTCTATACCTTCCGTATTCTCCGCGCAATCAACAATTAACAGGTACTAATGCTAAGATTTACCGATTGCCGATTACTTGCTTTTAACGCAAATTAAGCTGAAGGACATCGACCTTTTCCCATCCTTTGACTAAGCTCATAGTCATGTACTATCAATATTGTTCGCCGATTCATGACAATAAAAGCTGGAGTTCGAAAATATGTCCGACTCGTTGCCAAAAGTCACACGTATTTATAAAAACCACCATCTGGATTCAACTCGCTGGGACGAATATCAGCCCAGACCCACCGATATTATTGTCACCACTTCTTACAAGGCCGGCACCACCTGGACGCAGCAAATTCTCCACGAATTACTTCACGGTACAACCGATCCAATGCCCGGGTTTCAAGAAGTTACTCCCTGGCCAGATGCTCGATTTTTACCTATTCCTAAAGAGGAGCTGGGTCCGATGCTTGAAAATGTGCCGGGACGTAGGTTTATTAAGAGCCATCTACCCTTAGACGGCCTTCCGTACTATCCGCAAGTGAAGTATGTCATTGTGGGTCGAGATTGCCGCGATGTGTTTATGTCTTTCTTTAACCACTATTCCAACTATACAGATATGGCCATGGGTATGATGAATTCGCCAGATATAGAGGGCGATCAGCTGCCACGTTGTCCTGAAAATCCTCGCGAACTCTGGCGTGACTGGATTTCTCGTGGTTGGTTTGAGTGGGAATCAGAAGGTTATCCATTCTGGGCAAATCTCGGTCACACCCAGAGCTACTGGAAGTTCCGTCATCTTCCGAACTTTTACTTCATGCATTACAATGACATGCTCAATGATTTAGAAGGTTCAATCAAAAACCTAGCAGAATTCCTGGGGGAGAAGCCCAGCGCTGACCATCTAGCGAAGATTGTTGAAAACACGACGTTTAAAAACGTGAAAGCCAACGCTGCCAAGATGGATGGCGAAGGCGATCCGCGCGGCGTTGTATTCAAGGGTGGCACAGAACGTTTTTTCTTTAAGGGCACAAACGGCCGGTGGCGCGATGTACTGACCGACGACGATTTGGTGCTATACGAAAAAGCCAAGAAGCGTTCTCTGTCCTCAGACAGTGCAAAGTGGTTAGAGGAAGGTGGCCCCGTCATCTAGTTCAATACAGTTGTCAAAGATATAGTAGCCTAAGATATAGTAGTCTAAGGCGTAGTGACCTTTTAGATTCGCGGCTAAACGAAACATTGGGTAGGTAACAATATATACTAAAGCTAACAAGGAGAGATAGAAATGAGTGATGCTATAGAGAAAGCCAGACAGTTTTTTGAAGTCTGTGAAACTGGTAAAGGCTGGGAAGAATGTAAAGCATATTGC
>JBLHNZ010000225.1:0-6462 GCA_047623245.1 Oceanicoccus sp.
CCCCAAAGAAGCTCAAACGCCAGAGCTTGAACAATACTTAACAAGGTCAGTAATACCATCGGGAAGTTATTTTTTGCTCTGTCGCGGATGATACTCATTACTAGACCTAATAATTTTTTGGCAAACGCGAGTATATACGATCTGAGGCTCCATAAATATATGATCCAAAGAGGTCTCCTTGGGTATTGACCCGCCATCAAACAATTGATGATAGCAGCGTGAGCTGGCCGCTTTGGTGACATGAAGACTTGGACGACAGAAACACAGGGCAACGTCGTCTCATTAACAAAAAGCAACATAAGATTTAGATCTTGTAAAATCTAGACAATCTACTTATTCTCCGCTGCATAAATTGTGAACAGCAGTAATAAGAATTAATGATATTGAGGAAAATATGGCTCATTTTGATGTGATAATCGTTGGCGCAGGCCTTTCCGGCATTGGTGCCGCCTACCACCTTCAGGACAAATGCCCCGATAAAACTTACGCTATTTTAGAAGGCCGGAAGTCTATTGGTGGCACCTGGGATCTATTTCGCTACCCGGGAATACGCTCCGACAGCGACATGCACACCTTAGGCTACAGCTTTAAACCCTGGCTCGATGCAAAGGCGATTGCCGACGGCCCTTCGATCCGAAAATATGTCATCGAAACAGCTGACGAAAATGCGATTACTGAACACATCAACTTCAATCAGTTTGTCAAAGACGCTTCATGGTCGACGGAAGACGCACTATGGACAGTTACCACAGCTGTTGGTAGTGATGGGGAAACGGCTCAATTCACCTGTAATTTACTTTACATGAATAGTGGCTACTACAATTATGATGAAGGATTTACGCCCGATTTTAAGGGAATTAGCGATTTCAAGGGCACCACTGTTCACCCGCAGTTTTGGCCTGAAGACCTCGACTATACCGGTAAGCGAATTGTCGTTATCGGCAGTGGTGCGACAGCCATGACTCTGGTGCCCGCGATGGCAGACAAGACAGCAAGTATCACCATGCTACAGCGGTCACCGACCTATGTTGTATCGCGTCCCGCGCAAGATAAAATAGCTAATACGCTGCGAAAAATACTTCCCGAAAAAATCGCCTATGCCTTAACCCGTTTCAAGAACGTGCAAATGGGCCGGATTATGTACGAACGTACGCGTAAACAGCCCGCAAAGGTTAAGAAATTTATCATTGATTTGGTCCGCGAACAGTTAGGTCCGGACTATGACGTCGACACTCACTTCACACCTAGCTATAACCCGTGGGACCAACGCTTGTGCCTGGTCCCCGACTCTGACTTATTCAATGCTATAAAATCAGGCAAGGCCAACGTTGTTACCGAAACCATTGATTGTTTCACGGAAGACGGTATTAGGCTATCAACCGGAGAATTGTTGGAAGCCGATATTATCGTTACGGCGACAGGCTTGAATATGAAACTCTTGGGGGGAGCCACTTTTAGCATCGACGGCAAACCAATCAATTTCCCCGAAACCATATCTTATAAGGGAATGATGTATTCTGATGTCCCCAATCTCATCCAAACTTTTGGCTATATCAACGCGTCCTGGACATTAAGAGCTGATATTAATGCCGAATTTGTATGCCGAATGATCAAGCGTATGGATGAACTAGGCCTGAGACAGTGCACACCTCGTCTACGCGATGAAGACAAAAATATGAAAACGAAACCTTGGGTTGACGACTTTACAGCCGGATACATGCAACGAATGATGCATTTATTCCCAAAGCAGGGCGAAATTGACCCATGGAGAAACACCCAAAATTATTCACTCGACAAAAAGACGATAAGGAAGGCGCCACTGGAAGACGGGACCTTGTTGTTCGATAATCCAAAAGGACAATCTGCAAAACCTAAATCCGAGGAACAAAGATCTGCCGCATAATTAATAGCAACCCTTCAAAATGATAGCGCTGGCTGCTCTATCATTTTGACTGATATTTTGACTGACAATGTCTAACCGCTTTGGCAAACGGCACTAAAAACTCTTCGATATCCCCTTTCATATAGAAATTTCACTCGTAAATATTGTAAACTGCGTCCATAGTAAACGCCCGGTATCACTCATTTAACAGGCCATACTTCACGGCCAACGGCTAATAGACACAGCACAATGACTTCAATACTCCCCATTAATTTCGACAATAGCTATTCTGCACTTCCCGATGTGTTCTACAAACGTCAACGCCCAACGCCCGTGTCTAACCCACAGTTGATCAGGGTAAATCACCCATTGGCAAAAAAGATTGGCATTGACCCTTTATGGTTGGAGTCACAGGAAGGAATAAATGTCGTTGCGGGAAACCTGATTCCAGAGGGTGCTGACCCGATAGCGACAGCCTATGCCGGTTATCAGTTCGGCCAGTGGAACCCGCAGTTAGGCGACGGCCGCGCGGTACTACTCGGAGAAACACTGAACTCAGAAGGTGATCGCTACGACATACAACTAAAAGGTTCAGGGCCAACACCTTACTCACGTGGAGGGGATGGTCGCGCGCCGCTGGGCCCGATTCTCCGCGAGTATATTGTTAGCGACGCAATGGCGAACCTTGGAATAGCCAGCACGCGCGTTGTTGCCGCCGTCACCAGCGGGGAAACAGTCTTCCGTGAATCTGTGCTACCCGGCGCCGTATTAATGCGTGTAGGCAAAAGCCATATTCGGTTTGGAACATTCCAGTACTTTACCGCCCAGGGAGATATCGAAGCGACTCGCCGCTTGGCCGACCATGTTATTGAACGGCACTTTCCACAGTCGCAAAACGCACCAAACCCCTATAGCGATTTTCTCGACCGAGCCATAATAGAACAAGTCAACTTGGTAGCAAGCTGGCAATCAGTAGGTTTTATCCACGGCGTTATGAACACTGACAACATGTTAGTAACTGGAGAAACCATTGACTATGGTCCCTGCGCTTTTATGGATCAATTTGACCCCGACAAGGTATTCAGCTCCATCGACCGTGCTGGGAGGTATGCTTATAAAAATCAGCCAGGTATTACTCACTGGAATTTGGTCGGTCTGGCTCAATCACTGATTCCGCTGCTCGACAAAGATGAAACTTCTGCGGTGGAACTAGCTCAGAAATCAATCGACCGATTTCCAACACTCTTTAACGAAGCTTACTATCGGATACTGAGAAAAAAACTGGGGCTATGCAAAGATCTTGACGACGACGAAACCTTGATTAAGGAACTGTTATCGCTCATGGCTAAAGAAAAAACAGACTTCACACTAACTTTTAGACGCTTGTCCGAACTTGTTGACCCGGCCAGAAATTTTACCTTGCCGTTGCAACACAGTATCCGGGAAATATTTGAATTCCCAGCGTCGTTCTCAACATGGATCAACCAATGGAGCGACAGAATCGATACTGAGGATTCGGATAGACAGGACATTGCAGCGATGATGCTTGCCATTAATCCAGCCTTTATTGCTAGAAATCATTTAGTGGAGGAAGCAATCGATTCTGCAACCCATAATTCTGACCTAAAGCCATTCAACCAATTGGTTGACGTGTTAGAAGAGCCTTACATTTTTGATTCGAATCTTAGCCGGTATGCGATGCCGCCCGAGGAAAACCAAATGGTGAAGCAGACTTTTTGTGGAACCTGATTATTTGACGATCACATATCATCACAACAATCATCTCAGAATTCATCACCGTATTGGATGAGACAAGACTCATATCCTCATCCTAATTTTTGGCCTGAGGTATACGTATTATCACATCCACTCCGTTTGTTGCTCCATTGCGAATCGATAACTGTCCGCCGTGCGCTTCGACGATCTCTCTGCACAAAGGTAAACCTAATCCCGTTCCTTCTTGCTTGGTCGAATAGAATGGTAACAACGCTTGTGCTAATACCTCATCCGACATTCCTACACCGTCGTCTGAAACCACAATCACGACATAATCATTTTTTCGCTCGACTGACACCCTGACACGCCCTTCTTCTCCCGTTGCTTCTCTTGCATTTTTAATTAAATTGATTAGCACTTGCTCTAATTGAGCTTGGTCCATGTGCACATCAAATTTTTGCTTACCATTGTTTAACTCGAACGCCTGTTGCTGCGACAAGTTAACCAAAACCTCCATTAGGTCAAACTTTCTTATACGAGGTGTGGGCAGCCTGGCGAAGGTCGCGTAGCCTGCAATAAATTCTGTGAGATGTGTCGCCCGCTCACCAATCGATTTCAATATGAGCTCGAGCCTACCCCAGTTGCTATCGTGAACTCCCAGCTCTTCACCCATTTTGGCCATTGAAATTTTACCGGAGTGTGCCAATGAAGATATAGGTGCCAGTGAGTTATTGAGTTCATGGGATATAACTCTAATCACGCGCTTCCATGTGTGAACTTCTTGCCGACTTATTTCCCGTGTCATTTGTCGTACCAAATACAATCGGTGCTGGCGGCCGTTAAGATTAAAAATACGGCAGGAAGTAGAAAACGTTTCTACTTCTCCAGCCGTCTCGATTGAAACCAGTCCGTCTTTTTCCGATTCTATTGCATCCGCAAGACTAGTATTGACTCGACCCAGCAAATCTTTCATTGCAACACCGGTGAGTGCTTTACCGTCTGAAAGCAAGGTCCGCGCCTCTATATTGGCGTAAACAACATACTCTCGGTTATCGCACAGCCACATGGCAACAGGCATGCTTTGCAATACAGAGTCGAGCAATAATTCGCGCTGATTTATACTGTGGCGCTGAGCCCTCAATAGCTGTCCAATCTCATTGTGGCGAACAACAAGTTCACCGAGCTCGTCGTGTCGAGAGGAAGAGATTGTTACGGAGAAGTCCTCGTCCCTAATATTATTAGTTGAGTCACTCAATGCGTTAATAAGATTCACGATAGGCGAAGAGAAAACGGCAGAGCAGTAGAATGTGATTGGAAGTAGGGCTAACAGAACTGCGACAAACGCCCACCAAAAAGGCAAGTAATTAAATGCTACCGACGCGGATAACAGAGTTACCGCGACCAGTGCCAGATTCAAGAAAAATATTTTTCCTTGGAACGAAAAAAAACGTCTATTCATTTCTTAAAAGAATACTCGATAAGACAAAATAATAGTATTTATTATTCTTTGAGACCATAATTTTCCATGCGCCGATAGAACGACTGCCGAGATAAGCCCACACTTTTTGCCGCCCGACTTACAACACCATTATAACGTTGTAGAGCATCCGAAATATCACTTCTATTAACGTCTCGGAATCGGCTTTCTGTTTCACCTTTTTCGCTACTGGGGCCTACAGTCAAACCGAGGTTCGCCAAGGAAATAACGCCATCTCTATTTAGCAGCCGAGCTCGCTGCATACAATTCTCCAGCTCCCTAACATTTCCTGGCCAGTGGTAGTCGGTCAGTGCGCGCTGAGCCTGATCGGACACTGTTAGCTCTCCCTTTAAAAAGTGCCGAACCAAAGGCATAATGTCAGCGGGACGCTGATTCAAAGAAGGCACTTTTATTTCAATAACATTGATTCGATAGTACAAGTCTTCGCGAAATCTTCGCGACTTTATTTCTACGGGTAAATCACTATTCGTTGCACATATAAGCCGTACGTCTACAGAGCAAGTTTCACTCGAGCCTAGTCTTTCGAACTCGCCTGTTTGTAAAACTCGCAATAACTTCATCTGCCCCTGTAACGGTAAGTTTCCTATTTCATCCAAAAAAAGCGTGCCTCCATCTGCTTTGGTGAACCGCCCGTCTCTATCTTTTGCGCCTGTAAAAGCGCCCGACACTGATCCAAACAATTCACTCTCTATGAGATCGGCTGGCATTGCACCCGCATTTGTTCGAACCATCTCCCCTTTGCGACGACAGTTTCGATGTATTATCTCGGCAATTTTTTCTTTTCCAGATCCATTCGGTCCGGTGATCAGCACGGGCAAGTCCGAATCCGCCACCTGTATAGTGAGTAATAAAATTTGTAACATTGCACTGCTTTCGAATACTGTGCCACAAAGATCATAACCATCGAGACCCTTGCGCTGTAGAATTTGTTCTTCTTGCTTCTGTTCCAGTTCTAATTTTATCTTGCTCAATTCGAGAAGATTTTGAACAGAGGTAATGAACTTGTCGTCGTCCCAGGGTTTGGCCAGATAATCTGCCGCACCTTGTTTCACAAGCTCAACAGCAGATTCCAAGTGTGTCCATGCCGTCAATAAAATAATCGGTAAATCGGGGAATACTCGGCGTATTTCTCCAAATAACTGCACTCCCTCCTTACCCGATGTTGTGTCTTCGCTAAAATTCATATCCTGAACAACCAGAGAAACGTTTCTTGAATCCAGTATTGCTAAACCCTCTGCAGGCGTATGAGCAGATACCGCCTGCAGATCATACAGAGAAAACAATATCTCTAAAGCGGAACAGACGCCTTTGTTATCATCAATAATCAATATTAAACTCAACTTCTCTCCCGGGACTCACCCACTAT
>JBLHNZ010000226.1:0-6458 GCA_047623245.1 Oceanicoccus sp.
CTTTTATGGAGGTTTTTGACTGAAACCACAATTATGACGGACACTCGACCGAGGCTTCGATGCGCCTCTAACAATAGGTTTCGATTTCAACGCAACGGCAATAATCATCGCTTATACTGCAATGGGGGCTCGAATTAACGGGTGAGGATCATAAGAGTCGAACTCAAAATCTTCAAAAGTGTAATCAAAAATCGAGCCAGGCTTTCTCTTGATCTTCAGCCGAGGGAGCGGTCGTGGCTCCCGGCTGAGTTGCTCAAATGCAATATCATCCGTCAAATGATTAGCGTATAGATGACAATCCCCTAACGTATGGACAAAATCTCCGACTTCGAGACCACACTGCTGAGCGATCATATGGGTCAAAAGCGCGTAACTGGCAATGTTAAACGGCACCCCTAAAAACAAATCGGCACTGCGCTGATAGAGCTGACAGGATAACGCTCCGTTGGCCACATAAAACTGAAACAGCGTGTGACAGGGCGGTAAAGCTGCGCGACCACGACTCACGTTTTCTTGCGGACTTATTGACTCATCGGGCAAGTCGGCTGGATTCCAACCACTCACTATTAGCCGCCGGGAGTTGGGCTTAAGCTTTATCATTTTGATCAAATCATCAATTTGATCAATCGTGGTACCGTCGGGACAGGCCCAACTGCGCCATTGCTTGCCGTAAATCGGCCCTAAATCACCGTTGGGAGAGGCCCACTCATCCCAAATTGACACACCATTATCATTGAGCCAACTATTATCTGTACTACCATTTAGAAACCAGATCAATTCGTAAATAATGCTTTTTAAATGGATTTTTTTTGTCGTAATTAGTGGAAATCCGTCAGCTAAGTTGAAGCGCATTTGGCGCCCAAAGACAGAACGAGTTCCGACGCCGGTGCGGTCACCTTTGTCGACGCCATTATCAATAACGTCATGAATTAACTCAAGATATTGCTTCATGCACCCCTACCCTTTTTACTATGATTTTTTGGAATCTGTTTTTGACGGTATGCCAGTACGACAACCGCGACTCCTACGACTATCATAGGCAGCGACAGAAGCTGACCTCTGGTCAGCCACCCTTGCGCGTCGAAGCCAATATGACTATCGGGCTGCCTGAAAAACTCGACGACAAACCGAAACGCGCCGTAACACGCTATAAACAGCCCCCCTACAGACCAAACTGGTCTCGGTTTTGCTGAAAATCCATAAACTATTAAGAATAGTAATATCCCCTCCAGTCCCAATTGATACAACTGAGAAGGATGGCGCGCTAGCGCTTCTGGGTCTGCTGGAAATACCATTGCCCACGGTACGCTGGTGACATCGGCAGGACGTCCCCACAATTCCTGCCCAATAAAATTGCCCAGCCTTCCCATCCCTAAACCCAACGGTGCAAGAGGTGCAACAAAATCCAGCATGCGGCCCGCATCAACCTTGATATGCCTTGCATATATTAACATCGCAACGATAACGCCCAATAAGCCACCGTGAAACGACATGCCACCTTGCCACACCTTAAACAGCCAGAGTGGCTGTTCCAAGAACTTGTCAAAGTTATAAAACATGACGTAACCGAAACGTCCACCAAGCACGACGCCTATGGCACCATAAAAAATAAGGTCATCCACCTGGGCTCTTTTCAGCGGCGAATGCTCAAAACCTGACCGCCTAACGGCCAACCACCAAGCTGTACTGAAAGCCAACAGATACATAATTCCATACCAGTGAATCGAAAGCGGTCCGATTGTCAGTGCGATAGGATCAATATTTGGGTGCGTCAACATATGGGCTCAAATTTGGGTAGAGGAATACAACTGTTTTTATCGAGAACTCATTATGCCGCAAGCCTCAATTTGGGGACAGCATAAAGAGATAAGATTCATTAATTGACGACTTAAATATGGGTACCTGTATAATATTGTGATGTGTCTTATTTTATTTGCCTTCAAGCACCACCCAGACTACCCATTGGTTATAGCCTCCAATCGTGACGAGTCTTACGATCGCCCCACTGCAGCCGCTCAGTTTTGGCAGGATTACCCGACAATTTTTGCCGGTAGAGACCTGAAAGCGAAAGGTACATGGATGGGCATTAGCAAAAACGGGCGGTTTGCAGCTGTCACCAATTTTAGAGAAGGATCTAAAAGTACAGGAGAGTTCTTGTCTCGAGGAGATCTTACTACCCATTTTTTGAACTCTACTGAAAGCACCGTCGAGTGCCTCGAGAAAATTAAGGACAATCAAAAAAGATACGCCGGCTTTAACTTATTAGCGGGAGAATTCTCGAAGCAGCGAAGCCACCTGTATTATTTTAGCAACCGTCAAAACAAGATCGAAGAAATAGAGCCTGGCATCCACGGACTCAGTAACGGATCGTTAAACCAGCCATGGCCTAAAGTCGTCAACGGCAAGCGCGCTCTGGAACTTTCAATAAAAAATACCCCGCAAGCCAAATCTATTCTCCCAATATTGTTAGATTCTGAAGTTGCCGACGACAAACTACTGCCCGATACCGGCGTAGACAAAGAATTAGAACGCGTATTATCGAGCCGATTTATAAACACAGAGTCCTACGGGACAAGAGCCTCCACCGTATTGACACTGAGCGATAAAAATGAAGTTTGTTTCTACGAACAAGAATTTCTGAGAGGCGGCAAACGCGGCATACTAAACGATCAAAAATTCACTTTGAATAGTTGATTACTTACTTGATATCCTGAAAACAGGGTATTTGAAATAGCACAAATGTTTCCAGACCGAACCGCAAAAAACCAGCTTTTTGCACAGCAGCTAGATAAATTCCGCCCACATTAACTTGGTATTGCTCGATTCATTCAGCGCACTATCCATAAATTCTTGAATTTGGCTAGCGTGCTCCATTAACATGACTTCTTCGAGTAGTTGCTTTGCTCGTGCCATACTAATACCTCTAATGGCCGACTTTACTTTAGGTAAAGCGGTAGCGTTCACAGACAGTACATCGTAGCCCATTGCCATAAGCAGTATAGCTGCCGAGGTATTGCCAGCAAATTCCCCACAAATACCAACGCTCCGACCTTCGGCGTGACCATCGTCGACCACTTTTTGTAAGGCCTGAAGAACAGCAGGATGAAAAGCCTGATACAAGTCGGCAACTCGAGGATTGTTACGATCAACCGCTAAAATATATTGAGTCAAGTCATTGGACCCAACAGACAAAAATTCGACTCGCTTAGCAAGCTGTCGCGATTGGTATACTGCAGCTGGCACCTCTACCATAACTCCGATAGCAGGCAATTCTAGATCAAAGCCCAGCTCTTCGACTAGCTCCTTGTGTGCGCGATGAATTAGACTCAACGCATCATCCACTTCCGACACGCTGCAAATCATCGGCAACATAATTCGTAAATTGTTAAGACCCGCATTCGCCTTCATCATAGCGCGTACTTGCACCAAAAAAATTTCAGGGTGATCGAGCGTTACGCGAATACCTCTCCAACCAAGAAATGGGTTATCTTCTTCGATAGGAAAATACGGAAGGGATTTGTCTCCACCCACATCCAAAGTGCGCATGGTTACAGGCATTGGCGCGAAAGCTTCTAATTGCTCTCGATAAATCTTTCTCTGCTCTTCTTCACTTGGAAAACGCTCTCGCAATAAAAAGGGTACTTCCGTTCGATAAAGGCCGACGCCCTCCGCCCCTCTGTCTAGAGATCTTGCGATATCCGTCTGCAATCCGGTATTGACCCACAATGGTAATCGATGCCCATCGGTAGTCACACAGGGCAAATCTTTTAGCGCCTCAAGATCCCGGTTAATCTGTAGTTCTTCATCGTATATCGCCTTGAATCGATTTCTCAATTCATCTGACGGGTTGAGAAACACATGACCGTTATAGCCGTCGAGTATCATTTCATCCCCCTCGACTTGCGTAAACGGTAAATCAATCGCACCCATGACTGTAGGAATACCCATAGATCTTGCGAGAATAGCAACGTGGGAATTGCCTGATCCCTTCACAGAAACCAAGCCCATTAGATTTTCAGGGGGCACTTCGCCCAACATGGAAGCCGTCAGCTCCTCTCCAACCAATATAGTATGCTCTGGATATTCAACAGGAGCGGTATTAGCAGCCTGTAAATACGACAAAACCCGGCGACCTAAATCTTTGACATCGGAAGCTCGCTCTTGCAAATAAGGATCATCCATCGACTCAAAATTGCCAATATGATTTCGCATAACCTGGCTCAATGCGCCTTGAGCCCACTGACCCTGTCTGATTTTTTCATCAACCTCTGCCGCTAGAGCACTGTCATCTAGCATGTTCAAATAAACATCAAATAAGGCTCTTTCCTCGGGCACTAGACGACTTGACAAATTTCGGCCCAAAGCTCGGATATCCTCACGGACAGCCTCGAGACATTCATGAAAAAATTCGAATTCTTCCTCTATATCTTTACAGAGACGAAACGGAACTGCATATAGATCGGCGGTTGTGGTAACGACAACGGCCTGTCCAATGGCGACACCCGAAGCCCCCGGCAATCCGCGAAACTTAGCACCACGAGGCCTTTCATCATTGGGACCAAGAGAAGCAAACGCCCCCGTGGCTTGCGCATGAGCTATGACGCCAGCTAGCTGGGCTGAGATGGTTACCAAAAAGGCTTCGTCATTCTCGTCGAATCTACGCCGTTCCTTCTGCTGAATAATCAGTACACCTAATACGTCTCGCTGGTGAATTATGGGAACACCCAAAAAGGATGCAAAAGGCTCTTCCCCAATACCAGGCATATGAAAAAACTTCGGGTGTGATGCTGCATCCTGGAGATTTAGTGGCTCTTCGCGCGCAACGACTAACCCAACCAAACCCTCATCGGGAGCCATTGAGATCTTGCCGACAAAGTTTTTATTAAGACCTTCGGTTGCCATAAACACAATGCGATTCAATGTGGGTTCACGGAGATATATAGAGCACACCTCCGTCCCCATAGCGCCCAGCACTCGTGAGACAGTAATGTCTAACACCGACTGCAGATCATCTACACCGTTGACTTCCTGAACAATACTTCGAAGAGACTCAAGCATGCTTTTCTGCATAATTTGACTCAGTACATTATGTTACGTTTTTTGAAGAGGTAAGATCGAGCAGACTTCCAACCAGCCGACAGTGTTTTGGCGCCAGCTCCTTTAGTGCCCGCCGATAAACTTCTTTTTTGAAAGGCACAACTTGGGCGAGAGGATACCAATAGCTAACCCAACGCCAATGATCGAACTCCGGCTTATGTCCATTATCAACGGACACATCGTCGTTATCCGCCAACATTTTTAATAAAAACCATTTTTGTTTTTGGCCGATACACAGTGGCCGACTATCTTTGCGCAAGAGCCTTTGCGGCAATCGATAGCGCAGCCATCCTCGAGTACAAGCTATCAGCTCTACGTCGCTTTTGGTGAGACCAATTTCTTCCTGCAATTCACGGTAAAGCGCTTGCTCAGGAGTCTCTCCATCATTAATTCCACCTTGCGGAAACTGCCACGCATCTTGACCCACTCGGCGTGCCCACAACAGATCACCACGACCATTGGCGACCATAATACCCACATTGGCACGAAAGCCTTCCGCGTCGATCAATGATAGCCCCTTATAGTTATATTTTTGTAGCGCGCTGACGCTATTCTTTGAATCATACGTTTCATTGTTCCACAAATGCCGCTTGAGGGCTATCATTGGAGAAATCAATCTGCATAATCGTTTTTCGAATTAGGAGCTAACTACCCGTGAATCTTGCAATTTTTGACCTCGACAATACGCTATTGAGCGGCGATAGCGACCACGCATGGGGTGAGTTTCTAGTGTCTAACGGTATCGTGGACGGCGATGCCTATCGGGAGAAAAATGATTATTTTTATCAACAGTACCAGCAGGGAGGTTTAGATATAGTCGAATTCTTAGAGTTTGCCCTAAAACCGTTATCTGAACACCCAAAATCACAGCTGGACAGTTGGCACAATCAATTTATGTCAGAATCCATTTCTGCGATGCGTTTAGAAAAGGCTGATCAACTGCTCTCAAAGCATCGTGCTGAAGGCGATTACCTGTTAATAATTACGGCCACCAACTCATTCGTCACGGGGCCCATTGCCAAGGCCTTGGGAGTCGATCATATTATCGCGACTGACCCAGAATTCGTAAACGGCGCCTTTACCGGTAAAGTGTCGGGCACCCCTTGCTTTCAAGAGGGTAAAGTCACACGACTTAATGATTGGCTGGTAACGTCGGGGCATTCACTTTCAGGCAGTTATTTTTATAGCGATTCGCACAATGACCTACCTCTGCTCAATTTGGTCGACAACCCCATTGTCGTTGACGCAGACAACCTATTACTTATCGAAGCAAAAAAACGCGACTGGCCTGTCATTAGCCTACGCTAAAATTGGCTTGGACCCGACATCTGTAAGGTCTCACTCAATTGTTAGCCGTCTGT
>JBLHNZ010000227.1:0-6443 GCA_047623245.1 Oceanicoccus sp.
AATCATGGCAGGTACGCTATCAGCTGCTGGTGACGCATTACATAAGTTGCCCACCATCGTGCAACGTCCCTGTACCTGATCTGATCCGATAAGGTTTGTCGCTTCTACCACGCCTGGCCACATTTTCTTTAACGCCTTATGTGAACCCAACTGAGCGCCTGAAACAGCAGCGCCAATGGTGGTACCGGTCGGGCTTGTCTTGATTTTTTGCATTGCGGGGATATGTTTGATATCGACTACTAAGTCTGGCTCGATCATGTCCATTTTCATTCGGACCAAGAGATCGGTTCCTCCCGCAAGGATATAGGCATCGCCTTTTTCCTCAGCAAGAAGCGAGGCCGCTTCTTTGGTTGTTGTTGGTGCTTCATATCTCATGAGATTGTCATGCTCCCTGTCTAGGTTGAGTTATTATTGCGTTAATGCCGTATTATTATAGTTGCTGCAAACTACGCCGAGTGGCCGATTTATGTTTACAGACCGTATTTTCAAAAATGTCAGTAAGAATGCCTGAATATTTCATTGGAAGACAGACTTTTTTTTAAATAGAGATAACTCCCAACGAGAGACTGTCTTGGGTCACACGAAAGCGCTAACACTACAGTAGCTTGTTAGGCTCGTTTATAGCCGGACAGAGTGCATTTGTATGTCACTCTAACTGAGAAAACTGTCGTTGAGAAGTTGCATTTTCACCTAGGGATTTCGTGTGGAAAAGCAATGCGACTCGATGAGATGACGTGCTTATCTAATATAGACTTTTGAAAAATGGGCGATTAAGGTGAGCGCAGTTTGACATTAATAAAATGATTCTTTGGAATACCGGTAGTGCAAGATCCCAAACTGTGATCTTGGTCCATTGTATTAATGTATAACGCTAAATTGGTTTACTGTCGTCACACAGGTTGGAATTATGTCCGAGACAAAATATCAAACATTAAATTATATAGTCGTAAATCATATTGCTGAAATAGTGCTCAGTCGTCCCCCGTTAAACCTTATCGACCGGCAGCTCACCGAGGACTATCACGCCGCATTATTGGCAGCTGATGCTGATTCTGAGGTGAGGGTAATCATCTTGTCAGGTACGGGAAAAGGACTTTCAGGAGGTGTCGATCTAAAGTACCTCGAATCTTTCACAGCGGCACAAATGAAGGATTTTTTGCGGCTTTTTTATGTTGCTACACTCGACATTGTCAGAGGTCTCAAAAAACCAATAATAGCTTCGGTGCACGGTTATGCCCGAGAGGGTGCTTGCACGCTTGCTATGGGGTGCGACATGGTGATCGCTGCCGAAGATGCAGATTTTGGTTATCCTGGAGTGCCAAACTTGGCAGCCCCGCCAGGCATGCATGTGTGGTTTTTGCAGAGGTTGATTGGTCGTATGCGTGCTGCGGAACTCATTTTTACAGGTGAACCTATATCAGCGACGGAAGCGGCGCGGTTGGGATTGATTACTCGTGTGGTTCCGACGCAAGAGTTGAGAAAAGAAACCCTTTCATTGGCAACAAAAATAGCTCAAATGTCACCTCTTGCGCTGAAAAAGGCTAGGGATCTAATGTATCAGATGGAAGATATGAACTTTTCGGATGTGCCGGAAACAGCTCTAGAGTCACTTTCTTCTTCTTTTGATACACAAGACAGCATCGAAGCTCGAAAGGCATTTATAGAAAAGCGTAAGCCGGTCTGGGTTGGCAAATAGTCAGAAAACACTAAGGGATCGATTGAAATTGCAAAACATATATTAGTTTCTTTTCGTGACAAAGAGGACGGTGAATTGGCTAAAAAAGGAGGTTTCAACATGTTTTTTGTAGTGGCGCTAGCTTTACACTTACCTTTGTTTGCCTACCCGGTTTTACGTTTATGTCAATGGTTAGAGTTAAGTGTGATCGATACCGTCGTTATTTTCATACCGATATTTTTTTCGCAAGTATTTGCTCGAATAACTTTGCGTAACAGGCAGGGTCGGCATATATTTTTACTGCGAAATTGCGCCGATTTTCTACTTGGCTTGTTTTTTGTCATGCTGATGGTGCTGTTGGTCTTTGAGCTGATAGTCGCGTTATTTTCCTTGCCAGTTTTGCTTGCCGCCCAGGCGGTTTTAGCGTTGTCTTTTTGTATTGTGGCTTACGGCGTGATTTTGGCCTTTAACCCGAAAGTTGTTGCTATTAGTCTTAGCTCTCAAAAACTGTCTAAAGCAGTACGTTTTGTGCAAATTACCGATGTTCATATTGGCTCGCGGTCGAAACGCTTTTTAGATAAGTTGATGCAACGTATACAAGAAATGGAGGTAGACTTCTTGTGTATTACCGGAGATTTTATCGATCAGCCCGGTATTTCCGCAGAGCAGTTGAATTCTCTGGGACGATACGATAAACCTATTTACTATTGCATTGGCAATCACGAACGTTATGAAGACTTGGACGAAATTCTGGAGCGGTTGCGCGCTCAGGGTGTTCAAGTGCTAAGAAATCAATCGGTTAGTGATGATCAGTTACAGTTCATCGGCATCGATGATATGGAAGACCCAAAGCAGGTTGCCAGGCAGCTTAAGCACATCGACGTGAGTGAAAGCCATTATTCCATCTTGCTATACCATCGTCCCAATGGCTTAGACGCCTGCGACGAGCACGGTGTGGATCTTATGTTGTCTGGACATACGCACGGCGGGCAGATAATGCCATTTAATTTGTTGGTTAAACGGGTATTTGAACATACCAAAGGGCTACACTTTTTCGGTAGATCAGCGCTTTATGTGTCGGAAGGCACGGGTACTTGGGGGCCCGTTGTGCGGCTGGGTACGCGCAGTGAAATTACTCTATTTGAAATCGGGCCAGTCGGGCTATAGACATGTGATATGGTTGGCGATGTCTCCCGATCGAGCTAGTTGAATGAACTCTTCTCCCAGCTCGATACTTCTATCCTTCGCGCTGGTCCAGCGGCGCATGCGTTCTTTTTCATTGTTTTTAAACTGGACGAAATCGTTCCTGTCTGGAATCTTTTTGCCCGGCAGCGACATCACAAAGCTGTCGCTGGGACCGATGAGAATAGTATTATCTAGCCTTTGTGCATTGACTTTGCGCCAGGGGGTAAATTTATTGAACCAACCTTCTATTAAGTACGTATAGAAGTGGGGGTATAGGACTAACCCGTCTCGAATGTCGCTGACATTTGAAGGTACTGCATGGTAATCCAGAAGGCCTCCGTCTCGATAGACTCCGCGTGGGGCGCCGACGATATTTTCGATGCCGGGCATTATGATAGGAATAGACCCTGACGATAAGATGGCGGTACGTAAGTTCTCTTTGGTCAGTGCAACTCGATGTGTTTTGATTTGATCTCGTCCAAGGAAATGGTTGTTTGGCGAACCACTATAAAAAATGGTCCGTTCAAAAGTATTACGATGAAAGTTTCGGCCCCTTAGAGACAGCAAAAAAGCTTTAAGCATCCCGATTTTCTGCAGCGAGACATTGGCGCTTCCCAGCATTCCCAAGCAGCGTACACTGGAACAATGATAGTTGAATCGAGTATTGGCCAAAATCTCTCCGGCTCCGTGTTCATTCAGGAAAGCATCTAATATTTTCATGGTCTCAATACTGACTTGTTCGGTGACGTCCTTGCCCTGATAGCTCTGGTGAATGTAGGCTTCAGCCAATTTTGTCATGGCAGCAGCGGGATCAATTTGAGCAGCTGCGGCAAGCTTAAATGCACCAACGGAGGTTCCAAACAGATCGATAGATTGTTGGCTGTCAGTTAGCCATTCGCCGAATATGGCTTTGTCGAGGCCATAAATAGCCAGCCATTTTGCGGCTCCTGATGCGCCAAAAATCGCAGAAACAGCGCTGGGAGATAAGCCGTTTTTTTGAATATGATGGTATGCCGAAGGGCCGGCCAGTATCTTCAGGGTAGTCATTACAAATATTCAGGGAATGATGTTTCATAAAGTGTGTGTTTGTTTGATGTATTATTGTAACTCGTATGATGATTAATTGTCTCGCGAAGAGAAGCAAGAGAACTGCTAAGAAAACTATTGTCACTTAAAGGAGATCCATTGTTTACCTATAACAATATTTACGACATGGCCTGTAATCGAAAGGGCGGTGAATCTCACCTTAAAAGTTTGCTGGATAAGCCTAGATCTGAAAAACAACTTAAGAAAATCCCCGACGCCCGCTATTTGTCGGAATTGACGAAAAAGGTTTTTCAGTCGGGATTTGTATGGCGTGTCGTCGAGGCAAAATGGGAAAATTTTGAGGAGCTTTTTTGGGGTTTTGATATCGATAAACTCCTTATGATGCCCGACGAAATGTTAGAGCAAAAGGGTCAGGATAAACGCATTATCAGAAACCATAAAAAAATATGGGCCATTCGCGAAAATGCATTAATGATCGATTCTACGCGGCGACATTATCATAGTACTTTTGCAGAATTCATCGCCAGTTGGCCCTGCGACGACATTACGGGGCTGTGGCTGTATTTGAAAAAACATGGCACTCGTTTAGGTGGGAATATTGGTCCATATGGACTGCGATCGCTCGGCAAAGACACCTTTTTGTTGACTCGTGATGTCGAGGGCTTTTTGCGGGAACAGGACGTTATCAACACCGGTATTTCCACAAAGTCAGCGCTGAGCGGCGCACAGTTTTTTTTTAATGACCTGCAACAAGAATCGGGTTGCAGCCTGATGGAACTGAGCCGCTTAGTTTCTTTTTGTTACGGTGAAAATCGGGTTGGTGTATTATCTGAATGAGTCGAATGTTGATAGCTATTCAGCGGATCGATTCTCTTAGTAATCATACACACAATGGTAAACTCAAAAAGTCGTTTTCATTCAACGTGAGCCTGTTATGACACTACCCAAAAATATAAACATCATATCGTCTGTCGAAGCCTTGCAGGCGCTAAATGGTAATCCCAAAGAGACAACCTTGCGCAAAATATTGCCCTCTTTGGAGCAACATTCTAGGCACTTCATCGACAATTCTCCCTTTGCGTTGTTAGCTACGTGCTCTAAGTCGGGAACCGACGCTTCACCTCGAGGAGACTCGCCTGGATTTGTGCAGTGTATCGACGACACGACCCTTTTGATTCCAGAGCGACCGGGCAACCGGATAGCGGACAGCATGAGGAATATCATAGAGGACGGTCGTATTGGATTACTGTTTTTAATTCCAGGCATAAACGAAACGCTGAGAGTTAATGGCAATGCTTATATTACCGACGATCAAGCCTATCGCGAGAAGCTTGTGTATCGAGGAAAAGTCCCGAAGCTGGCGATAGTTGTCGACGTAAAGGAGGTTTACTTTCATTGTGCTAAAGCGTTTATTCGATCGGAACTTTGGCATCCAGATAGTCAAGTTGAGCCCAATGATTTCCCTTCGCTGGGTAAAATCCTGATAGAGCAAATTACCAAGCAGAAAGCCGATGCCGCTGCGGTTGCCGGCCTAGACGCTAATTTGACTGAAGATGCAAAAGAAAACCTGTATTAGAGTCTGGATGTTGACCCACGGCACTGGCAAGTTATTTGATCTTCGGCTTGTAAGCGCTTAACCACTCGAACGCTGCGTTGTGGTAAAACGTCGTCAGAGTGTGCTCACGTTTTCCTTAGCTGCTGTCAGATCAGTCTACCGATCTGACGAAGCGACAAAAGCTAATCTGTTGCCGTAAGGCTAAGATAGGGATTTTCATCAGTCGCGATCCCTTGGCGTGCATAAAGTGAACGCTCCCCATTAAGTTTTATAGAAATTGCTTAGAAGTCGACTTTTTAGTAGCTCAATTTAAACCCTGAAGTGGTATTATGATTCGCTAATTTAACGGGGTACTACAATGTCAAAAAGTTTTGAAGTTCAGGGGTTGATTCATTCGATTGGAGAAACGACTGAGTATGGCAATAATGGATTTACAAAAAGGGAGTTTGTAATAAAGCTTAATGGAGAGGGAGAGAATAGTATGTATCCCAATCATGTTGCTCTTGAACTAATCAAAGACAAATGTGCTCTTTTGGATTCGTATACTATTGGTGACGAGGTGACCGCGCAGTTTAATTTATCGGGCCGGCTGTGGAGCGGAGGAGGCAAGCCAGAGAAATGTTTTACAAGTTTACAGGCTTGGAAAGTTGATCCAGTCACAGACAATATGAGTGCCGCAGAGCCATCGTATACCAACGCCTATGACGATAGTCGCTATAGTTCGGGAAATACCGATGATGGGTTTGACGATATTCCTTTCTGACGGTCGGTTTTGCCGTTAGTTCTTTTAGGCAAGTTTTGAATGAAGTGGCCGCCTGTCCGTGTATCCCTTTTGTTACGCTATTCGCATTGTACGGCTATACATTTGTACTCTGCGAAGCGTAAGTCCCTTTCGTTAATATTTCCCTAGTATATGAAATCAGCTGCATGTTTATGGCGACGGCTGCATTGAATGAGTGGGCGTTTACCATTTCGAGGGTT
>JBLHNZ010000228.1:0-6437 GCA_047623245.1 Oceanicoccus sp.
TAATGATGTACACTCTACACGATGAGATTGCCGCGCCTCGCTCGCAAAAACGAGTTTCTGGCTGGGCACTAGTTAGCTCGAGACGTGAATAGTATAATCGCCAACTCGGTCAATACGTCCTGAATTGTAGTGAAAATAATTTAGTGAATATAATTTAGTGAATATAATTTAGTGAATAGACTGGCCGATTGTCGAAGCTGACGACTATAATTCGTACTTATAGTCTCGCTATAGAAATCCATGATATACAGGGTGCCACAGTGTGGAATCCTATTCATCGCTCCAATACGACCAGTTAGAGAGAATAGAATGAAAGAACCCTCCATTCCACAAGATGAAGAGTCTCGGCTCAAAACGCTGCGATCGCTCAATATTTTGGACACTCCATCTGAAGAACGCTTTGACCGTCTGACGCGTATGGCAAAGCGCTTGTTTAATGTGCCTATCGCGCTTGTCAGTTTAGTTGACGAAAACCGTCAATGGTTCAAATCTTGCATTGGTTTAGGCGCTAGCGAAACACCTCGTGATATTTCGTTTTGTGGACATGCTATTTTGGGGAATGACATATTCATTGTTCCAGATGCAACTGCAGATGAGCGCTTTGCCGACAACCCTCTTGTCCTAAATGAGCCCTACATTCGTTTTTATGCAGGATGTCCATTAAGATTTACAGACGGAAGCAAGCTCGGAACGCTGTGTATAATTGACAAGAAACCCAGAAACTTCAGTGATGAGGATCTTGAATCTTTGAAAGATCTCGCTTCGACAGCAGAGCGTGAACTTGGTGCAATCCAATTGGTTACTTTGGACGATCTTACTAATATATTGAACAGAAGAGGCCTTATGATGCTTGGCCAACACAGTATCAAAATTTGTATTCGACAAAAAATTCGGGCGTCGCTCGTCTATCTGGATCTTGACAATTTTAAACCCATTAACGATACCTTCGGGCATGCAGAAGGCGATAGAGTATTAACAGCGTTCGCCAACAAAATTGGCGAACTATGCCGTGAATCAGACATTTTTGCCCGTATCGGAGGCGATGAATTTGTTATGCTGCTGATGAACACTTCAAAAGCTGAAGCTGAAGACATGATTCTTAGATTTCAGCAGTCACTTACCGATTACAACCAAAGTGAAAACCAAAAAGAAAACCAAAAAGAAAACCAAAAAGAAAACCAGAATTATAACATTGAGTTCTCGCACGGCATTGTTGAATTCAACCCTTACCAGCACCCTTCGCTGGAAGCACTGCTTGCCGATGGCGACCGATTAATGTACGAAAATAAGAAGAAAACAAAAACCTCCTAAACATTTCCGAAAGTGCAAATTAAAAAGAGTACCGACATGATTTTCACTTGTGTATCTCGGGATCCAAATGCCGACGACTGCTCCAGCTGTGAGACCGTCCACGCTGAAACCTATTACCGTGAGATCGAACGGGCAGCAGCTCACACTGCCGCCTGACTTATTCTGCTCCCAACATTGAGCTGAAGACAAATACCGCAACCTCACATTGAGGCTACCCCCTATTTCGTATCTGCCCGCCCCATAAATTTACGTTCTTCGACATTGACCTTAATATTGTCACCCGTAGAAATGTGTTCAGGCACTTGCACCGTTACACCAGTAGATAATAGTGCAGGCTTCGTTCTCGACGTTGCCGAACCGCCCTTGATCGACGGATCTGTTTCCGTCACTTCTAGCTCTACACTGGTCGGCAGATCGAGCGCCACCGGAACGTCATCGACAATAATCACCTGAATGCCTTCTGTCGACTCATCGATGAATAGAATTTCATCGGCAATGGAATCTTTATTCAAGTTGTACGGCGTGTAATCCTCAGTGTCCATAAAGACGTATTCATCACCGTCGATGTAAGAAAATGCAACAGGTTTGCGGACCAAGTCGGCAAAATCTAATATGTCCGAGTCTTTAAACGTTTCGTCAACTTTGTTGCCAGTAACAACATCATACATACGCATCCGGTAGAGGCTACCGCCTGCCCGACCTTGTGGAACAGAGCGTTCGATGTTCCTTACTATATAGGCTTTACCCTTATACTCGATCGCAACGTTCTTTTTGATTTCACTTGCCTTGGGCATGTTCTATAGTCCTGAAATTAGAGTTAAAAAACTTATCAGCTTTCTACTTTTTTTGGAGGGAATAGTTACTATACGCATTACACGGCGTCTCTCAGATGGCAGAGTATTCAGAAATAATTGCGAACTAGCGACACGTCATTTTCGACCTCATACTACTGAAATTTTGCCCATAATGATATCTGTAACACAGTCGCTATTACTCGGCCTCGACGGAGAAAAGCGTCCATCTACCTATTTACACACCATTTTAAGCATAAGCTTCAGCGCCTATCCAACGTCAACATAAGAAACGATAGTCGTAAAGCCCCCCACTTATGGAGGTGATTATACAAGTGTGACTTAAGCCTTATCAACAAGGTCATTCAATACATAACGCAATACACCACCAGCGCGATAGTATTCAACTTCTACAGCGGTATCTAGCCGCAGTAACAATTGAATATCACGCGTTTCCCCTGACGCATAGTGAATGATCGCTGGTATCAATTGCTTAGCTTGTAGTTGCTGGTCTAACCCAAGAATGTCGAAACGTTCATCGCCGCTAAGAGAAAATGCTTTCCGACCTTCCCCCTCCAAAAACTGCAACGGAAGCACGCCCATTCCAACCAGGTTTGAGCGGTGAATTCGTTCAAAGCTTTCCACGACAACAGCTTTCACACCCAATAAAAGTGTACCTTTGGCTGCCCAATCGCGGCTAGACCCAGTACCATATTCTTTACCTGCTACCACCACAGTAGAAATGTCTTTGGATTGGTAGTCCATAGCTGCATCGTAAATAAACATCGGCTCAGACGTACCAGATAACCGGGTATATCCCCCCTCCAGCTCGGACGTCATTTCATTGCGAATACGAATATTACCAAAGGTACCACGCATCATAACTTCGTGATTACCGCGGCGGGAGCCATAAGAGTTAAAATCCGCATCGACTACGCCGCGGGCACGTAAATACTGTGCTGCCGGGCTATCGGTGGGAATCGCCCCAGCCGGTGAAATATGGTCGGTCGTAATCGAATCACCCAGCATCGCAAGTATTGGCGCTTGTAAAATATTCGCTTGATTACCCTGATACTGATCTTCGAAGAAAGGCGGCAATTGTATATAAGTAGAGTTGGCCGAAAAACTATACGCAGCAGTGCGAGCCGTTTTTATTGCTTGCCATTCATCGTCACCCTGAAATACCTGAGCATATTCTTGCGTAAACATCGTACTGTCTATTGTTTGCACAAGGTCGGCAATCTGTTGATTACTTGGCCAAATATCGCGCAAATAGACCGAAGTCCCATTGGTGTCTGTTCCAATCGCATCACAGCTCAAATCGATACGAGTGGTCCCTGCCAGCGCGTAGGCAACCACCAGTGGTGGTGAGGCCAACCAGTTAGCTTGCACGAGCGGGTGAATCCTGCCTTCAAAATTACGATTGCCGGAAAGTACCGAAGACACCACCATGTCATTGGCTTCTATAGTGTCGGCAACCGCAGTATCCAAGGGCCCGGAATTACCTATGCAGGTAGTACAGCCATAACCCACCAGATTAAAGCCAAGAGAATCTAACGAATCCTGCAATCCAGCTTTTTGTAAATACTCCGTTACCACTTTTGAGCCAGGCGCTAATGACGATTTTACCCAGGGTTTACGCTGTAAACCTTTAGCCAGCGCATTTTTCGCTAGCAATCCGGCACCAATCATAACGGCGGGGTTCGAGGTGTTAGTACAAGAGGTAATAGAAGCAATCACTACATCACCGTGATGCATCACCTCGCCCGTTCCAGATAATTCAAAACCACTATCCAGTTGGTCGCGCTTGCCTTCCAATTCAATGAAGGCATCTATTGCGCCATGTAGTTCACGTACTGAGACACGGTCCTGCGGACGCTTTGGCCCCGCCAAATTGGCCTCGACGGTACTCATATCAAGGCCGAGCGTCGCAGCAAAATCGGGCGTCTGATAATGCTCATCACACCACATACCCTGTGCTTTTGCGTAGGTCTCTACCAATGCGACAGCATCTTCGTCGCGACCACTTAAACGCAGGTATTTAAGAGTTTGCTCGTCGACCGGAAAAAAGCCACAGGTCGCGCCATATTCCGGCGCCATATTGGCAATCGTAGCTCTATCGGCGAGTGGGAGCTGCGCGAGACCGGGACCATAAAATTCTACAAATTTACCCACAACACCATGCTGACGCAACATTTCTACAATGCGCAACACCAAGTCCGTTGCAGTAATACCTTCCAACAGCGCACCGCTTAGCTCAAAACCCACCACGTCGGGAATTAACATAGAAATAGGCTGCCCTAACATTGCCGCCTCGGCTTCAATACCTCCTACTCCCCAACCGAGCACACCTAGTCCATTAATCATTGTCGTGTGGCTATCGGTACCCACCAACGTGTCTGGATAAGCAAACCATTGATCATTATTGTTGTGACAACACACAGTCGTAGCCAAATACTCAAGATTAACCTGATGACAAATACCCGTGCCTGGAGGTACTACGTTAAAGTTATCAAAAGCATTTTGACCCCACTTAAGAAATTCGTAGCGTTCACCGTTTCTCTCCATTTCAATGGCAACGTTTTCCCGAAAGGCGGTAGCTGTAGCGAATTTATCGATACTGACGGAATGGTCGATCACCAAATCGACATTAGATAGCGGATTAATTTTTTGGGGGTCTATGCCGCGCTTGACCAAAGCATCTCGCATAGCAGCTAAATCTACCACTGCAGGTACGCCTGTGAAATCCTGCATTAATACTCGCGCAGGATGGTAGGCCACTTCCTGATCGCTGCCTCTGCCCGCGCTGGCGGCTAGCGCTTCAATATCGGCACGTGTACACACGTCGCCGTCTTCATGGCGCAAAAGGTTTTCCAACAGTATTTTGGCGGTAACAGGCAAACGTTCGATACCTGAATGATCTGATAATTCACCGCCCGTAATTGCGTAATAATAATAACTCTGACCGCTCACTTCCAAAGAGCTTAAGCAATTGAACGTGTTTAGTGAAAGGGGTTTGGATGGAGTAGACATGGTCGATTTCCCTATTACGATGGTCGAGCTATAAGCTGCAAAAAACCATTATTGCGTCACGGCGATTATCACAGCGCTAGGAGCTGACACTAAACGTTCTAGTTGGAAAATCAACACTTACCGACCGAAAAAGCGATACTCTTTCGAGTCAAGCCGACTTCGAGACAAATCATTTGTCACTGCCACGCTTAAAACCTGTAGCCTGTAAACAAGTGCCCCTTGTTCACGAAAAATTTTTCTAGGGTAAGGCAGGCTTAAAATTCTTTATACTCCCGACAAATCCGAGCCAGCCATCATAACTCTGTGCATTAATCGCGCTTGTCCTTGATAATCATTCTGAGCATAGTGCCAAGTGCTGCGATTATCCCAAAAAACAACTGAACCGGGTAGCCAGTTAAATTGGCAGGTATATTGAGGCTGGTCTACATGAGCTTATAGATATTCCAATAGCGCGTTACTTTCTTCCTGACTCCACCCTTCGAAACGTAGGGTATGACCTGGATTAACATAAAGTGCCTTGCGACCACTTTCGGGATGGACAATCACAACCGGCTGTAAGGCATCTCCCGCACTTTCAGGGCCCCCTAACTGGCTGGCAAGACCCGTGGTTCTGTAATAGCCTTTTTCACCGTAAAGAAGAGTATTGGAATGGACCGCCCGCAGCGATTCCAGCGTTCCCTGTAATCCCAGAGAAAGGCCTTCATAGACCGTGTGTAAATTTGCAAAATAGGTGTCCCCACCGGTTTCTGGCAGGTTTCGTGCGACCAGAATAGAGCCCAATGCGGGTACAGAATCATAGAAATGGTCTGTATGCCAACCTCCCCCAATATTTGTTTGCTGCGATTTTTCCTTTCGCACTTCAGCAATATCGGGAAATCCCTATACTGGTTTAAAAATTTTATTCAACACGATATCGCCGAAGCGGTTCGCAAAGTTAAGATGCTGTTCCGGCTCTAATACCTGATCGCGGAAAAAAAGTAGCCCGTGCTCACTGAAAGCACTGTGCAACTCAAGCAGCTCTTTGTCTTTGAGCCCGGCCAGCTGTTAATCTCGAATTTCAACACCTCACCCAGGCGAAAATGGAACTATTTTCATATCCGCAAACTTCTCTTTTGGTTGAGTAATTTCTTGAGATAATCAACAAGATAAGGGAGTCGAAACCAAACTGACACTGAAACTGAAACTGAAACTGAAACTTTAAGCCTATAATTTAACCTAAAAGTAACTATTTTATGAAATTGCGTAACTTTATTAAGAGCTAATCGACAACATGGTCACGCAAGTATTGGCAAAACATCTGTG
>JBLHNZ010000229.1:0-6436 GCA_047623245.1 Oceanicoccus sp.
TGCAAAAGCCATTTTAGAATTTTCTTGTTACAGTGAGTCTTGTTCTGTGAGTTCATATAACTTCTGTTTGAGTGGAGAAAGACCAGATACTTTCTCTAACGTATTAGGATTGTGGAATGCCAAAAAATTCATATTCCGAGAATAATAGGCATAGTAACAATTGAACACTAAAAAGACAGTATAAGATCGAAACGTTAAGGTGATTTTTACTGTTTTGCAGGTCTGTGGTCAGTCTGGAGCAATAGACAAAGAGAGACCTTTAGTTCTTTATTTTATAGGTTTCAAACTCCGGGCCCATAGCTATTCAAATTGACTAGTTGTATGGTGTTGGTCTACAGATGGCGTAATAGCTTGTGCGAAAATAGCTGCGGCCGACAAGCTCGATGACGAAAGTCAGAGCGGCGACATTGTCGGCTAAACCAATACATATGCAACTCCGAGCTTTTCAATCTGGTCTAATACCCGGTTTGAATAAATCTTCTTCGTACGCAGTGATTGGTATAAAAAATGTGGCATGGTGTTTATAATCATGCATAAGAACGGCATAAATTGAGCGCGGAGGAAATTCAATGAAACAGGCTTTTGTTACCATGTTAGGTATGCAAGATAAGATGAACCAAAAAGTCCACAGCGATTGGGCTAATCAGAATTTTGAATGGTACAGAGCGACATGGATAGAATGCGGTGAACTAATTGACCATTACGGATACAAATGGTGGAAAAAACAAACCCCTGATATGGATCAAGTGAAGCTTGAAGCGATAGATATTTGGCATTTTGGAATGAGCGCGTTATTTGGCGAAAGTCGCAGCTGTGAACAAATTGCCGACGAAATGGTATCGCAGTTGCAGGGCTACAAATATCAGGGGCAAGGCGTAAGAGAGGCTACAGAAGCACTTGCCAGTGATTGTTTGGTATCCAGAAGTTTCTCAGTGGTACTATTTTGGGATCTATTAAACTCTGTCGAAATGAGCTCTGATGATCTATACCGACAGTATGTCGGGAAAAATGTCTTAAATTTTTTCAGACAAGATAATGGCTACAAAGACGGTAGTTATGTTAAGCAATGGCACGGACGGGAAGATAATGAACATTTGGTAGAAGTATTGTCCGAACTTGACAGTCAATCTGTCGATTTTAGAGACAACGTTTATAGCGCGTTACAACAGCGCTATAATTCTTTATCCCATTGAGTGAAATTGATGGAGAATTCTACAAATACCAAGTTATCCACTAGCGCCCTTGCAAAACGTCTAGAGGTACCTTCTTCGCAACTTTTTGGGACCTTAAAAGATTACGGTTGGATTAGAAAATCCGACGACAGTTGGGAGTTAACCACAAAAGGTGAGTTTGAGGGGGGAGAGTACGTTCACAGCAAACGTTATGGGCGCTACATAATTTGGCCCGAGGAGTTGTCGGAACATCCACTGCTACAAGCTTTGGAAGATAATCGTCATATTACAGCAACGTCTCTCGGCAAGCGTGTCGGGCTTAATGCTCGAGAGGTTAACCGTATTCTAGCTGAGTTAGGATGGATTAAACACGGTTTTCAAGGTTGGGAAATTAGTGACCGCGGAGAGCAGTGCGGTGGTATTCAGCTTGAAAACGAAAGCAGCGGAACTTTTTACGTTGTTTGGCCGCAAGCGATTGTCACCAATGAGTTGTTTACGGCCCAACTACACTTGACCGCACGACTTTTTTCTTTTCAGTCCTCTGAATCTTCAGCTACATCTGAAACTAGTTTACCGTTAAAAGACGATTTGTTTGCCGATGAAAATCTTCCCGCACAGAAGTCGTTTTTATCAATTGATGGCCATCAGCACAACAGAAAATCACTGCTACAAATTTGTCACTGGCTCTACATGGCAGGAATTGCACACGCTAGTAATAGACGTTTGCCTTTCGACGGCGAATATTACGCCGATTTCTATATTCCCGCTCATCAGATCTATATTGAAAGCTGGGATGATGACAGTGGTACTGAACTTAAAAACAAGTTACAACGGAAAGAATTGTATCGACAGGTCAATATTAAGGTTATAGACGTCGAACAAAAAAACTTGGGTCAGCTCGACGAATTTCTTACGCGAGAATTTCGAAAGCGAGGTATTCGGATTTACTGAAATCGTTAGTTGACTGTCCGCTAATATCCTCGTTACCTTCGACCAAGCTAGTCGCTTAATCCAGTATGATTCGTAGCGGAGTGTAATTTTCTCAATGACGCTTTAAAGTGACTCCACATTCTATATGGTCTGTGTAGGGGAACTGGTCGAAAATCGCGAATTTCACAACAGAATGTGATTTGCAAATATTGGCAAGATTGTTCGATAGTGTTTCCGGGTTGCATGAAATATACAGAATATGCTCGAATTTTTTGACGAATTCTTCTGTTTTGTTATCTAGTCCTGCTCTGGGGGGGTCGACGAGAACAGTGCTGAAGTTGTAATCCGTTAAATCAATATTCTTCAGTCGACGAAATTCGCGCTCGCCATTTAGTGCGGCAGAAATTTCCTCGCTAGACATCCTAGCGATAGAAACATTATCTATATTGTTACTATCGAAGTTAATATTTGCTGATTTAACTGAAGTTTTAGAAATTTCGGTACATAGGACACGGCTGAAATTTTGCGCGAGTACAGCCGTGAAATTCCCATTTCCGCAATACAGCTCTAGGAGGTCTCCGCCATTTGAGCGGCAATTAGAAAGAGCCCAGTTTAGCATTTTTTGGTTTACCGATGCATTGGGTTGAGTAAAGCTGTTTTCTACCTGTTGAAAAAAATAGTCCTTTTTATTGACAGTTAAAACTTCGGTGACGAAATCTCTCTCGAGAACAAGGCGCTGTTTTTTGCTACGGCCAATAATATTAATGTCATACTTTGTCTGTAAATGTTTCGCTAAGACTTCCCAGTTATCGTCCAGCTTTTTGTGGTAAATTAACGTCACTAAAGCTTGATTGCCGAGTGTTGTTAAAAACTCGATTTGAAATAGTCGCTCTTTTAACACCGAGGAAGTGTTGATTTCATCGAGTAAAAGCGGCATGAGTTGGCATATTCGTTCCGAACCAATGTCAAAGCTGGTGATGCGGCAGGGGGTTTTCGGGTCGTCTTTCTTAAACATGGCATAAAAACAACTATCGTCTTGATGCCATATTCTAAATTCCGCTCGCATACGGTAGTGCAGTGAAGGAGAGCTAAAAACTTCAAGCGTCGGGGGGCGAAAAGGCTGGAATAATTGCGTGATTCTATCGGCTTTCTCGGTGAGTTGATGTTGATAGTTGTCAGAATTTACACGGCTTAATGGCATAATTTAAAAGTTTGTCTCTAATGGTGATTAATAAATTTGACGTTAAAAGTTAAAGCGAACAGTGGCGATAATATTTCGGGTCTATTATAGTTAAATTTTGGTGGATTGCTGCAGTTATCTGAGTAGGTCATGGATGTATATTACATCGGGTTATCGTGTCATAGTCAAAAAAGTCGTGGACATATCTACTGTAGTATAGGAAACAGGGTCGGACTCTTCTATTAAACGGAAGCTTGTCTACCGGACGAGAACTAAGAACTAAACTTTAGGATATATTATGAACGTATTGGTCACAGGCGGCGCGGGTTATATCGGTAGCCACACTTGCATAGAGCTAATAGCTGCGGGTCACGAAGTTATTGTGGTTGATAACTTCTGCAACAGCGACCCGGAATCACTTAAACGAGTTGAAGAAATATCGGGAAAGTCTGTTGGTTTCTATGAGGTTGATATCTGCGATAAGGAAGCTTTGTCTGCCGTTTTTGCGTCAAATAAAGTCGATGCAGTGATACATTTTGCCGGATTGAAAGCCGTTGGCGAATCTGTTGAGCAGCCTGGACGGTATTATCATAACAATGTGACTGGAACTCTGGTCTTGTGCGATGTAATGGCACAGTATGGCGTTTACAATATCGTTTTTAGTTCGTCGGCAACCGTTTATGGAAATCCTGCCAGCGTTCCGATCGATGAACAGTTCCCTTTGTCTGCCACAAACCCGTACGGACGTTCAAAGCTGATGATCGAAGAAATCCTCCGGGATTTTAATGTATCAGATAGTCGGTGGAATACGGTCTTGTTGCGGTATTTTAATCCCGCGGGGGCACATCACAGTGGTCTTATCGGCGAAGATCCAAATGGTATTCCAAATAATTTAATGCCTTATATCACTCAAGTCGCCGTTGGCAAACTGAAACAATTGTCTGTTTACGGAAACGACTACGATACTGTCGATGGCTCAGGCGTCAGAGATTATATTCATGTGGTAGATTTAGCACTAGGGCACTTGAAGGCTCTAGACAAGCTTGCAGAAAATCCCGGTACAGTTGCCTATAATCTGGGTACTGGAAGGGGCTATTCCGTACTTGAGGTGGTGTCGGCCTTTGAGCGAGCCTCGAGTAAAAATGTTCCTTACGTGTTTGTTGATCGCCGACCCGGCGACGTAGCCAGTTGTTATGCTGACACGAGCTATGCTTTGCAGGAATTAGGTTGGAAGGCCTTAAAAGGTATCGACGAAATGACGCGTGACAGCTGGAACTGGCAAAATAAAAACCCCAACGGCTTCGCTAGCGACGGCGGCTAGCGTAGAGCCAAAACGTCCGGTGCATCAGTTAAGGAGTTGAAGTTTATTTCTTTGGTCCCACAGTTTTTCGGCTTTTAAAAGGGCTTCGGTGTTGCTGTCAGCCACTTTGATTAGCTTTAGCGCGATAGCTGTTGTACCGATTATTGCGAGTTTTCCGTACTCATTTTCGCTTTTTCCTATCCATACATCGACGAGTTCTTGCGTATTAAGTGAGCCTGGTTGTTCTTGCCTGCCATCGATCATTTTGTCCCATAGTTCTTCTGTTGTTTTGCCGTGGCGAACAATTTTCACAACACAATTGGCTTCCGGCTTTCTTTCAATTTCTCCACCTTCACCTTTAAAAACAGCAGCGTTGGGTTGCCCTAAAAGCTCTGCAGCGCGTTGGTGGCTATCGCTGTAACTTGGGTGAAACACACTTTGTAGTGAGTGGTCTGCCAATAGCGGGTTTAGCAGACGGGAAAGCGTGTGTACCGGAGACCGCAAGCCGAACTCTCCTCTTAAATCGATGATTTTTTGTAATTCTGGACAAAGGTATTGCAGTGGCATAAATGAAAACTGAGTATTATCGAGTTGTTGCGCAACATCTGACCAGTTTCTAGCAATGGGAATCTGTAATTGTTGTAAAACAGACTCTGTATAGACTCGGCCTTCTGTATGACCGCTCGTACCGTGCATGAAAACTCGAATGCCATGATTAGCGAGCAAAAAAGCACTTAGGAGAAACCAGGGCAGCTGACGTTTTTTGCCCGCATAGCTCGACCAGTCCAAATGCACTGTAATGGGGTTAGATAAGTTGATGTGTGCTCGCACTGCGTCAACGAAGCCTGCTAGTTCTTCGCAGCTTTCTTCCTTAACGCGTAAAAGCATAAGGAAGGCGCCAAGCTGCACATCAGTTGTCAGCCCCGCCAATATCATTCGCATGGCGTCACACGCCTCTAAACGACTCAGAGAGCGTGAGCCAGTTTTTCCCTTGCCTAGAATACGAACATAAACAGCGAATGGATGTTCATTTCCTTGGCTTAGTTTTATTTTAGTTTTGTAGCTGTTAGTCATAATAAGGCTTTATAGGCAGTTTTCGGGTTTGGGTAGGCCGGCGATTTTACTGGCAATTTTTGCAGGGCTGCCCGGAAACAAGGTCAACAAATAAATGCTGTTGCCTTTTTCAGGCCCTAAATGTTTTTTCACGTAATTTACTAGTGGCCGCATTGCCGGGGAAAGATCAAATTCATTGTAAAACTGACGTAACAAATAAATGATTTCCCAGTGTTTTTCCTCAAGAGTGATATTTTCTTGCCGGGCGATTAATTCTGCGACAGGCAGGTTCCATTCTCGTAGATTTAATAGGAAACCTTCGTTGTCTAATGAAGCAGGGCCCTCTAAGTATGAAGGCGGATCGAGATTGGAGTCTTGTTCCATTAATACCAGCTCTGAACGCTTTTGTGTTGAATGCAAAGATCGACGAAGGTGCAATCGTCAATCAATTCAATGGCTTGATGTAATTTTGAAGTAAGGCCTCGAGCTTGGACGTCAGCCTGCAGTGCAAAAAATTTAAGGTGGCTGTTGGTCATACAATTTGAATAAAGTATATCGCGTTGGCCAGCGTAAACGCCGTCTTCAATTAACAAGATCGAATCAGAGCTAGAACATCGCTTCACGCAATCTAAAAAGCTGCTATTAGAGAAAGGTGACTTGTTGACTGTATGTAGGATCATAAATCAGAGAGTATATTTCAAGTGGGCCCTTTAAAGAGCCAGTTCAGAAACTAAAAACCACGTCTGAGCTTTGCATCAAAGCGATAATGTCGTCATTCGACAATTCGGTTACCGGTATGAT
>JBLHNZ010000230.1:0-6399 GCA_047623245.1 Oceanicoccus sp.
AATAATCTGCAACTAACATCAGAGGGTGAAAGGTTAGTATCACACGCTGAAACGATGCTATTGACATGGATTCGAACCAGGCAGTATATAGCGCCGAAAACGGAACAGAAAAATCAGATTGGAATAGGGGCCACGGCAGGCCTTTGGAATTATGCGTATCGAGAGAAGTTGGCCTCTATATATAAATCTTTTTCAGAACTCACATTAAGGACCGAAGTGTATGGTGCGGATGCCCTGTTGACGATGGTTTCAGAGCGTATTTTGGATATAGCTATTTTATTTTATGCTCCCGTCGTGCCGGAGTTAACAGTGAAGTCCGCCGGGAAATTACAGCTCGTTTTGGCAAGTACTATACCCGATATCAGCCCTAAGGCAGCCGCAAAAGATAGCTACATTTATGTTGATGGGGTACGGCTTTCGATATGTTTCATGCGAAACGGTTCAATGAAGTTTCCCCGCCGATTCTCTATACAACGATGGCATCGATCGCTGAATCTTTTATGGAAGAGTGTGCTGCTTCAGCATTTCTTCCTTTGACCATGGTCGAATCGAGTAGTGTAAAAAGCCTCAAACAGGTCAGCAGTGCGTCATCATTCGCCCTAGAAGTAAATGTCATTTATCGGGCCAATAACGATCGACGAAATCTTATCGAAGAATTGCTCCCTTTCCTGGAGGCGTAGTCTGACAGACCCTTACTTACATTGAATCATTGAATCATTGAATCATTGGATAACTGTTTTTGTTTTCGGGCCAATCTTTGCGCGGATTTTTATTCAAGAACATACTAGGCAATAAATAAAGGACATCTTAATGCAATGCTAACTAAGGCCTAATTTTTTGCATTTGATCGGCTGTCCTTGTGTCTATATCAGCGGCTACGCGCGATGCCGACGGCTTTACATCGGTACGGCACCGGCAATCAGTTCGTTGGAAAAGAATATCGAATCGAGTTAAGCTAATATTTTCTGCAGTTTGGTCACACATCTCGCTTACTCGACAGAATGTAAGAATAGACTGTGCTCGAAGTTGTATTACAAAAAAGGGATTTTGAAAAGGGACGCGTGCTAAGGCTTCCAGTCACGCAAAATTGCCGTTAATAATAAAGACCTTTTATTCAATAGGTAACATACCAATGCAAATAGAATTAGTCGTAGGGCTTATTTTGATAGTGGGGATGTTGTGCCAATGGTTAGCGTGGAGAGTTAAGCTTCCCGCGATTCTATTTTTGCTTATTGCTGGATTGGTGGCGGGCCCCGTTACCAGTTGGATAAATCCTGATGCGTTGTTCGGTGATTTACTGATGCCTATGGTTTCTCTCTCGGTCGCCATCATACTATTTGAAGGCAGTCTCACGCTCGATCTCAAGGAAATCAAGTCTGTAAGTAAGGTCGTGCAGCGCATGATTACCGTCGGAGCGTTGGCTACATGGGTCGTAGTTGCTATTGCAACTCACTTTATTCTGGATTTTTCCTGGGAAATTAGCACATTGTTTGGTGCTGTGGTCATTGTTACCGGACCGACCGTTATCGTTCCGATGCTTCGATCCGTTAGGCCCACCCGGAAACTAGCTAATATTTTACGGTGGGAAGGAATCACCATAGATCCAATCGGTGCCTTGATGGCGGTGATGACGTATGAATTTATCCTGGCGAGTGTTGAGCAGCCCGCAATTGGCCATGTTTTATTGTTATTTTTTCAAACGCTATTAACCGGCGGTATCGCTGGAATAGTAGCTGGTTTCATTCTAGGTCGGCTGCTGTCCAAAAATTTAATTCCCGAATACTTGCAAAACCTCGCGACTTTGAGTTTGGTACTAATTGCCTTTAGCGCCTCCAATACTATTCAGCATGAGTCAGGTCTTATTACTGTAACAGTCATGGGCATGTGGTTGGCTAATAAGCCCGATGTCGACATCCATCCAATTCTTAATTTCAAGAAACACTTGAGCTTATTACTGATTTCTATGTTGTTCATTTTATTGGCTGCGCGCATTGATCTGAACCAACTGGTCGACTTTTTTTGGCCAGCGTTATTGCTACTGGCCGTGCTTCAGTTTATCGCCCGGCCTATAAAGATTCTCGTGAGCACGCTTGGGCTTGATGTCAGCTGGAAAGAGCGAGCTCTACTTTCCTGGATTGCTCCGCGGGGTATCGTTGCTGCAGCTATCTCCGCGATTTTTGCGGACAAGTTGATAGCCGTCGGTTACGAGGAAGCCGCACTTCTGGTGCCACTCACGTTTTTCATGATTATTGGTACCGTAGTTTTACAAAGTGGTACCGCACGGCTCCTAGCCAATTGGTTGGGTGTTGCGGAACCTTCACCAAGAGGCTTTTTAATAGTTGGCGCGAATGCGTTTTCTCGAGCCGTAGCAACGGAGTTGACGAAACATGATTTTCGATGCGTACTGGCAGACTCAAATTGGGATCATATACGACAGGCTAGAATGGCAGGGCTCGACACGTTTTACGGAAACCCGGTGTCGCAGTTTGCAGATATTCATTTGGATCTAAGTGGCATTGGGGGCTTGCTGGCCATGTCACGACGGCGCTATGTTAACGTTATTGCTGCGGTACACTTTCGTTCAGATTTTGGCCGCGACAGAATTTTTAGCCTGGCTGCAGCGGGCGACAAGAATAAAACAGATAAACATCGTGTCGCCGATAGTTATGAGGGGAGTCAATTGTTTGGAGAGGGTATTACCTACTCGGAATTAGTCAACAAGGTGGCTGCGGGATATGAGGTGAAAAGCACGACGCTAACAGAAGAATTTGATTGGGCTATTTATAAGTCCAAATATGGACAGCTTCGACTATCGCTATTTGAAATTGATCCCAGCGGACGTATCAGGCCCTTTACGGTAAATGGAGATATCACGCCATCAGTCGGTTCTATCATTCTCTCTTTAGAACTAAGCCATGAAAAAGAGCCGTAACTGTAAAATGGTGCTGCACTAGAGGTGGAAAGAGCTTAGGGCGCACCCGTGTTTTCGGACGAAAGAAGAGTTGCGACGACGAGGTTTTCAGCACCGGGTTTTAAGTACAGGGTTTTTAGGGCAGAGTTTTAAGGAAAGAGCCCCGAGGAATTCATCAATAAATTGATCCGATTCAGAGACTAAGCATCTTAGCACCTCAATAAAAGGCTTTCAGATGTCTGAAATTTTGCTACGCTTATTATTAGGTGAAATGCAGTAAACGAGGTCAGTCGCTGGTGTGTTATCACCTGTGAACGCTTATTGGGACTAAATGAACGAGGTGAAATAGTATGGATTTTACCCTGAAAGATGTAGAAGAGCTGATTCAGGCTCGTGAAGAAGACTGTGTTAATAGCGGCGTCTTGATTAAAGATATGGAGTTATCGCGCCGTACCGGCATTGACCCGATGGACATTGGTACGTTCAAAACCGTCGCTAAAGAGCTCGAATGTATTATTGTCGTTCGTTGCCCAAAGCTTAATGCCCGTGCATTTCATGGGTTTTTCCCGCCGAAACCCATGGTACTACAAGCAAAAACCAACGAACTTGGCTTCGTTATTGATAGCAAAGGTAATCACAAGGTGTCTGACTATGATTTAATGAGTATTTACGTCAATAAGGCAGACTTGGGTCAGCCCGCCAAGTTGTTTGTATCGGCAAGAAATGGTTTAGTGAGGGGGAAATTCTCTCCTTTGGCAAAAAAAATACTTGGCCGCTTAAATAAGACATTGGTAAGTCGTATTCAACACGGTTGTCAGGACGATTTTCATTCTACTCATAATCCAGGCGTAAAACCGACAGACTTTTTTGCCGCCTTCTGGGAAGGAAAGGGCGTGCAGTTGAAAAATCCGGACATGTGTCGGCAGTTTTACAAAAAAATGAAGATGGACTGGGTCTACGACGACGAAGGGCATTATATTCAGAACCGGCGTAATCAAACGGTTCATAAAGGTCGCAATTATTAAAGTGCTGCTACTAAATATCAGTCATTTATATGTGTATTTTTAACGTAGAATAAGGCAGTGCCTGCTGTGTCGATTTTCTGCCATTAAACAATACATGGGTGCACATTGCGATAAAGTACTGTTATTGCGAGTGTTATCGCGGCCATCTAGTCTTTCGAACGTATTGATAATGATGTGTTGATTTTAATGTTCAGATTTGCCGCGTGTACCTCTCTATCAGCCATGTAAAAACTAATGCCTGTTTGTTGAGGCCTGGCGCCATTGAGTTTTCTTGTTATTTTGATCGCGCGCTCACGTGATGGGCTATTCTGATTCCTATTTATTAAGCTTATTGATCGAGTGAGTTGAAAGAGGGGGCGAATTTTTTTGTCGTGAAAAGAGAAAGCTAACGGTGTTTTACCCACAGATTACACCATTACCTGAAGTGCTCTACATCTTACAAACTTAATATAGGAAAGCGGCGCAATTTTTACGTAAGAAAAAATCGGGGAGTCACGCTAACGTTCCTTTTTATACGGGTGCGTATTTCTCTTTAAATAGGACTGGCATTCTGCTGGGTCTACCGGTTGCAATATTAATACATACATAGTCCATGTCGGCGCGTGCGAGAGTAAGACCGTCGACGGACCTGATGATTTGAAAGTGTCTTGTTGCACGCAAGCGAAAATCATTGGCTGTTAGCCAGTTGGCGACAAGGATATGGTCTCCCAGATAGGCAGAAGCGTTATAACTAATGGCACTTTCCTTGACAGCCATACCAAAACCGAGAGCCGTTGCGTTTTCGGTATCTACGCCTACTGATTTTGAGTGGGTTCTTGCGCATTGATCAAACCATCGGACATACACAGAGTTGTTGGCATGTCCGTAACTATCGATATCGGTCTCTTGAACTGTCATCGGTATAAGAAATGGGTCGGGGAAATCCCATTCGAAAGTAGTGTCCAAGTCTATTCCTTCTGATAGTTCGCCTTTTCTTTCCATAATTGAGTATTCTCGGTATCTGTTTTTTGCTTTTGCAATGACTCTGTCAATATGAAGAGTTAGAAAAAAGTTTTATCTTACAAACTCAAGCTCAATATGGCCAGTAATTCATCGTAGTGAAACTATGCTTTTTTGCGGGGTATGGCTGGCCGCATGGAATCACTATGTTATGATCTATATCGTTTTTTGCTAGTGAAAAATTGGAAGGTTTTTTTACCCTCTGGTGCGATATAAAATATTGATGAGCGCTTTAGGTATCGGAATGTAATACGTTCTTTCTTTTTAAAGGGGTTGGCCAGTGGCTTCCTCACCAATAAACGATAGCTAATTTCCAAGCCTTATCTATACTGAAGTGTCGATAGTTTTTGACGATTTATTCGAATTATAGAGAGTTTACTATGGTCGTTACCGCTAACGATAGACCGCTTGAAGAATTACGTGAGGAAATAATCGACCAGTTGATTATGAATTATGGCCATGGAGCGCTATCACTAGAAGCCTTTCAGCGTCGTTTGGATAGGGCGTTTAATGAAACGCAGCACAGCATACTGAATGATCTGGTCACAGATCTTGAGTTGGACGTTGACAAAACCTATATCGAAACAAAAGAGCAGAAACTAGGCGTAAATTACGAAACCGATACCGTTGAGGATGTTGAGTATATGGTCAATATTTTTGGTGGGAGCGACCGAGGCGGTCAGTGGGTCGCAGGTAAAGAAATTCGAATAATTAATATTTTCGGCGGAGGTAATGTCGATTTTAGCGAAGCGAAATTTGCTCATCGACGAGTACGGATCAGATTTTTGAGCTTCTTTGGTGGAACGACGATTTATGTTCCAAAAGACATTAATACGATCAATAAAGTTATTTGCATTTTTGGTGGTGTCGATAACAAAGCGCCATCGAGTTCCAGCGACAGGGCGCCGACGATTATAATTGATGGTTTGGTCGTCTTTGGTGGTGTCACGATAAAAATTAAAAAAATTCTCAAGGAGAGATTCATTGAATTTGCAGATGGGTTAAAAAATCTGTTTTCACAAACGAGTGGCGATAAAGAATCAAAAATGTAAGGTTTAACGCTCGTACGGTTATTTTTCCACTGATAGATTTTGTACTAATTTTTGCTACATGATTCTGTTTTCTCTTGCCCTCTTTGTGGTTTTGTAACTATGAATTTCGAAAAACCGTGAACGGAAAAGTAAGTTTAGTTTGACGACTATTTCTGTAAAGTCCTTAATGTGTATTCGAAACGATTCAGTATTGGCTTTTTCCTAACATCATTTGACGCAGAAAAAATACTGAAAATTGTTGGTAAAAATTAGCTAGAATCCCCTTCCAGTGCTAATAGACTTTGGTTCATTATTTTAAGTATTGAATATCGCAGAAGGATTCCTTTAGCGCGCGTTTAGCGTTCCGGTCCACCTTTGCTGCGGTGATTGGTTGGCGAGCGAGGTGCTGGGTATTTACCAGTTTGCAAGTGGA
>JBLHNZ010000231.1:0-6382 GCA_047623245.1 Oceanicoccus sp.
GGCTTTTGTAAAAGAAAAAAATATCGAACTCACCATCGTCGGCCCAGAGGCACCATTAGTTGCAGGTATCGTCGATCATTTTGCGGAACAAGGATTGCGCTGTTTTGGGCCAAGTAAGGGCGCTTCGCAACTTGAAGGATCAAAAGCATTTACCAAAGATTTTCTATCTCGCAACAATATTCCAAGCTCCGCTTATGAAACATTCACGGATGTCGATTCCGCAATTGCTTATATCTCGCAACAAGGTGCACCGATCGTCGTAAAAGCCGATGGTTTGGCCGCAGGGAAAGGCGTAATTGTGGCAATGACTGAAGAAGAGGCAAAGACTGCAGTCAAGGATATGCTAGCCGGCAATGCTTTTGGCGAGGCGGGTCATCGAGTGGTCATAGAAGATTTTTTGGAAGGCGAAGAAGCAAGTTTTATCGTTATGGTAGATGGTACTCACATTTTGCCGATGGCAACCAGTCAGGATCACAAGCGCGCAGCAGATGGCGACACGGGTCCGAATACAGGGGGCATGGGCGCGTACTCGCCAGCACCCGTAGTAACCAACGAAATATACAAACGGATTATGGCGGAAGTGATCGAACCGACGGTCAGTGCCATGGCCTCAGAAGGCAATAGTTATACCGGATTTTTGTACGCTGGACTGATGATTAACGCAGCCGGCGAACCAAAAGTCATCGAATATAACTGCCGCTTCGGCGACCCGGAAACACAACCTATCATGATGCGTTTAAACGGCGATCTTGCAGCTATGTGTAATGCCGCAATTGATGGCCAGCTCGACACCGTTGAAGCACAATGGGACCCACGCTGTGCTGTCGGTGTTGTATTGGCTGCCGGCGGTTATCCCGGAGACTATGACAAAAACGAAGTGATTTCAGGGTTGCCAAAAACAGAAAACGACGACGCAAAAATCTTCCATGCGGGAACCAAACTTGAGAACAATGACGTTCTAACCAACGGTGGACGCGTACTTTGTGCGACCGCTCTTGGCAATACCGTCACCGAAGCACAGGAAAGTGCTTACGAACAGGTAAAAACGATTAACTGGAATAACGTTTACTACCGAACAGACATTGCCTACAGAGCGATAGAAAGGGAAAAAAATAACACTTAACCATAATGCTAAACACAAGAAGATCAGATTACTAGATATCGTTTTCTTATTGTATAGTAAACAAACGGTTTATATTAATAGTGAGAGCGCGGCGAGAGTTAGGTCAAAAAACCGTGAACATCAGGCAATTTAAAAAATAGCGCAGCTAACAGTAAGGTGAGTCCATGTTCCGTAACTTGTCCATCATTGATAAATTTATTGTTAACGCCGATTTGGCGTTACGTACATTGGTGCCCAATACAGCGAGCGCTGCACGCCCAAACCCTGCCGAAGAAGTCGCAGTAGATCACATCGCTCTCGATGAAAAAGATAGAGCCCATGTGGCTGGGTTAATGAGAATTAATCACACGGGTGAAGTTTGCGCACAAGCACTATATCAAGGCCAGGCTTTGACGGCAAAATTGCCAACAGTTAAGGAAGAGATGGATCAGGCTGCGAGAGAGGAAATCGACCATCTAGTATGGTGCGAACAAAGGCTAACGCAACTGGGCAGCAGAACCAGCGTGTTAAACCCTTTATTTTATGCCGCCTCGTTTTCCGTCGGAGCGCTGGCTGGACTAGCCGGAGATAAATGGAGCCTGGGTTTCGTTGCAGCAACTGAAGACCAGGTATGCGAACATTTGGAACATCATTTGTCGGAAATCCCGGAAAACGACACACAATCTCGAGCTATATTACAACAAATGTTGATTGATGAAAGAGACCACGGCAGCAAAGCACTCGAGGCGGGAGGAACTGTTTTCCCAGAAAAGGTTAAAACTATTATGTCTACTTTATCGAAACTTATGACAAAAACAACTTACAGAGTTTAACGCTACCAGCTCAAAACAATACTCATCATGACAGTAAACGTAGAACCAATGCCGAGTCAATATTGGCTTGAGCCTGCAAGGCGATTGCAGCCTGCTGCTGAATCCCACCTCGCACATTATCACTCACTTCTTTAGCAATATCTGCATCTTGTAGGCGACTCCGTGATTGCTCACCATTGATGCGACTCGTCTGTAAATTATTAACTGTAGACTCGAATCGATTAATAATCGCGCCAAGCTCACCTTGTCGGCTGCTAACCGATTCGATAAAATTGTCAACTCCCTCCAAAGCACTCGACGCACCGGCTTGCGTTGAAACATCGATAGTCAGTAACGCGTCAATATCAGAACCAAAGTCGCTTCCCGCAAACTCGATGGTATCATTAGCCTTATCACCGACTTGAAAACTGATTTTGTCGCTGCTGGTAAAAAGGTCTACGCCGTTAAACTGAGCGTCCTGGAGCCTACTAGCAATCCCTTCCTGTAATTGGCTTACCTCAGACTGCAAAGTGGAACGGTCGCTATCACTCAATATACCGTTGGCTGCTTGCAAAGACAATTGGCGAATTCTCTGTGCATCGTCAGTCACTGTCGACAATGTTCCTCCGGCAACCTGCGCGTAGGAAACGCCGTCGACGGCATTGCGGATGGCTTGGCTAAACCCCTCGTTTTGACTGACTAAACGACTAATTATCGCTAAACCAGCTGCATTATCTCCCGCGCTATTTACCTGCTTACCGGAGCCGATACGCTCGGCTGCTGTTTGTTGGGTATTTTGTGACTGTATCAAGCTTCGCTGCAGCCCGGGAGGATTCTGACCAATACCTTGAACCATGTTTTGCTCCAAATGAATAAAACCCTGCCGAGAGCCTAAGGGGGACACCCAAACATCCAGGTTCTAATAAACGCGAAAAGAAAGACGCTATCGCTATCATTCTACTATTGAAGACGATTAGTTTAGCATTTCCAGAAACACAAACGACCGTTTGCTTAGAACCGTTTGGATCTAACAAAAAATATTTATAACTCTGTATGAAGATATTTTACTCTACAGAAATAACCGACTTCTCTGCAGTCTTGCAGTAAGTTTGTTGCAGAATCAGGGCATCATTACTCGCTCGGTGCCGCTGAAATTTACTAGCCTCAGCAACTTGTTCTTTAGTCTTATGCCAGTTTTCAACTTGACTCTCATCAAGTAAACTCCGCAGCGAGTCTAGCTTAAAGCGTTGAGTTACATTAGCATATTCAAACAATAAGGCCAGCCAGCTACTATCGTTACCCCAAGCATCGCTGTACACCACCTGCCCTTGCAGCCACTTATTGAGTGCTGTCGCAACCTCTTCAACCATTTTTCCATGACGGTTTAAATCATCGCGACTAATACCATGTAACGACTCAGCACCATCGTCCCAATGTACCCAGTCAGACTCTCTACGAATAATCATGCAGCGAGTCTCTCCGTTTCCCAACGCAACGCCGACTTCAATGGGATAACTTCCCACTCCAAAGCCCGAGGCTTCGATATCAATGATCAGCGGCCGCACCATACAAACATTCCTTTTTACCTACCATGACAACGACCACCAAGAACCGCAGCGGCGCAATCAACGTGCAAAAACTTAAAAGGTAGAGCGTAGAAAACTTACACTAGTGTAGACAATAACCCATTTCCATTCAAAATAGTTAAAGCAATACTTCGCCAACAGGTCGATAACTATTAGCTACTAATTTCATCTAAATATTGAGATATTTTTTTCAGTCGAGTCAAGGGCTCTTCAAAACATAAATAGTCATATTGCGTGGTAGTATTGATAGGCAAAAACTGTGATAGCAAGAAGCTCAATGTACTCGCATCAGTGACTTGCGCTTCGAAATTCAGCTGCTGCAACTCCGGATGTTCCATTAATTGACTCAATAGAACGTTCAGTTCCGAAAAACTTTCCGGCAATGGAAAGGTTTCTTCGTCGTCAATCCATTTAATTTCGGCCCTATATAGAAGATCCTTCTCTTGCCAACTAGACAAAATTTGAAACTTGCTTCGCCCTTCAATCGTGGTTCGTAAGGTTCCGTCAGACGAACTATCAAAATCTATTATTTTGGCATAAGTCCCGATTGTCGCAAATTTTGTCCCACTTTCTGAAACTACAGTATTCACTTCATGCCCTTCCTGTAGATGCACAACACCGAAACCGACATCGCGTTTCAGACAAGAACTAACGAGATCCAGATAGCGCGGTTCGAGAATTTTTAAGGGCATACGTCCCCGTGGAAAGAGAACCGCAGCTATCGGAAAAAGTGGAATCGTATCTGGCATACCTATCATCTCAAGTGGGTAAAAAAAACATCAACTTTTCTCAAATACGCCGATCACTGAACAACTTTAGCTGTCTTTTCTTCCAACCACTTAAGGATTTCTAATGCCTTTTCACGATTTTCACCGCAAACATCAACTTCTGCCAAAAACGATTTACAGACTTCAGGTCGATCTGCCGAGTTAAACAACTGACAACTATTATCGTTGGCAAGATGAATACATCGAACACCCGCAGGTTTTCCTTCGGGCATTCCTGGAATAAAACTGGTGATGGACGGCGCGATACAGCACGCGCCACAATTTAAACGGCACTGCATAATACTGACCTTCCTCCAACACGGTTATTTTCGTATCGATACAGATTCAAAATACCGCCAAGAATTTAAACGATTTCTTCGTTTGGCCCCAATGGTTTGAACGTTATGAGCAGTTGCGGTAACAGCAGCAAGGAACCAAGAAGAGCCGCAAACATCGCCAAACTAGTTAGTAGTCCAAAATATATACTCGGCGTAAAATTTGACATGGACAAAATTGAGAAGCCGACAATGACCGTTATCGACGTATAAAACATTGCCTTTCCTATCGACGCGTGACACCGATACATGGTTGCAAGATAGTTTCGATCTTTCGGAAACTCCGTTCGAAAACGATGCACATAATGAATGGTATTATCAACGGCAATACCAACTGAAATTGCAGCAATAGTCACCGTCATAATATCCAAGGGAATACCCACTAAACCCATACCTCCTAATACGATGCCTGCTGCCAAAATATTCGGAGCTATCGCAATTAGCGCAATCGAAAGCGAGCGAAAAAGGACGATAAACATAAGAACAATAGCTATAAAAACAGCGCCAATGGTCAGTATCTGCGAGCGATATAGGCTTTGTAACATATTGTTATAGAGAACTAACATACCCGTTAAATGAATTTGTTCCTTCTGGAAACCTAACTCATTAACCAGATGTGCTTCGACTTTCTTCAACAAATCAGCGCGACGCAATTGTTTACTCGTTTCCATCACGCGGACGGTGATTCTAGTCTGATCAATTTCTTCATTCAAATAGGGATCGATCAATATACTATTAATTTCTTCCGGTAAACTATTCTGAATAATTGCCAACTGAATATCATCAACTCCCGAGGTCAACGTACGTAATACTTTATATGGCGTTGCCAGCGACAAGACTTTTCCCGTTTCTTCCAATGAATCGATGTAGTCGTGGACTGCTTCTATCCTGCTCAAACCTGCACGATTAAACCAGTAACTCGGTTCTATAGCGCTACTGTTTTCCTCATCGCCCCCAAAATCATCTGAAAAATCGCTATCGGCGTCATCAAAAAAGTCATCAACTTCCTGTTCATCGACCAGAGAAGTATCTCGACCACCATTAACTGCAGTCACGGTAGCAGGTGCATCAGGCTCTAGAACATCAGGATCAATAATAATTTCTAAAGGAATAGTCCCACCCAATTGTGCATCAATGATCTCCATTCCCTGATATATTTCTGTGCTTTCATGGAAATAGTCAATAAATCGATTTTCAACTTCAAGATGAACAACGCCCCAAATACTTAGTGCGACAAAAAATGAGGACACCCACAAAATTAGCGAACCGTGATTTTCCGTAAAAGTAGCGAAATGGGTGGTAAACGCCAACTCTGAAGACTCGGCTTTAACAACATTGGGTTTTTTTACCAACATTAACATCGCAGGCAAGACAATAAAGACAATTGTCAAAGCTGCAGTCACACCAACTGTCATCATCCACCCAAAATCGATGACAGGACGAATACCACTAACCACCAAAGAAGCGAAAGCGACCATGGTTGTTAAGGCGGTATAAATACAGGGTTTCACCATCAACAAGGTCGATTTTTTTACCAGTTCGCGCTGACTCATTTCCGGATTCGTAAATAACATTTCCCGATAGCGGACAACTAAGTGAATAGTAATCGACAACGTTATGATAAGGAGGAGCGCGACAAAATTTGATGATATAACAGTCATTCGCCAATCGAGCCAGGTAATTAACCCCAACATAAACGCCGTTGACAAAATACATGTAATTAGTGGAAAGACAACCCAGGTAATACGTCTAAAAATTAGCGACAAAACCAAAATAATGA
>JBLHNZ010000232.1:0-6368 GCA_047623245.1 Oceanicoccus sp.
TCAGCCCTTTCAATAACGAGATGTTTAATCATATAGAAAAATACCTTAATGGTATATTTTAAGCCATTATCTGCGCGGCGGTATTTTTTCTTTAATGAAAACTTATGACTAGTGTATAGTTTTAGATAGTGCTGTATCAAAACAATAGGGTGTACCGTGTTTGACTATAACAATTTGGGCAGTACCGATTTTATGTCTAATGATTTAGAATTTCATAATTTCCATTTGATAGAAATACCCAGAAAAATCTCAGAAGGTAACGGTCTGCTGGCATCGGCCTTGTCGAGAGAGCTGGTGTCGTTGTCTATTCGACTGGAAAACTCCGACTCCGCTTACACCTACTGTCCGAGGCCAGATACGATCGAGTTGGTTGCCGGTACCGAAGGTGAGATTATCGTCGAAATGGACTTTGCAGCTTGGAACGAGTGGACAAAAGAAGTCTTGTTTATCTCGACTATGCATGTTCGAGGAGAAACCGGAGACCTTTTAAGGTGGCAAAAGGTATTAAACGCTCTGTTTCGTGGACCTGCTCAAAGTGAAGGATAGTTGGTCATTGGTAAGATTCCGATGGTTGAGGGTCAATGAATAGCACAAGAAGTTTACAAAGCGGGTCAAAACACCTAAATTGTCATTCATGTAGTTTGAAATACCGTCGTTGATAATGTTAAAACCAAATTCGATTGAGAGGAAAAATATGAAAGTAATAAAAGTACTGTTCGGCGTTATTGTAGTGTTCGTCATTGTTGTCATTATTGTTGGAAGCTTAGTTGCAAATAATATTAACGATGTCGTTCAGACAGTAGTCGAAGATATTGGCAGTGAAACGCTGAAAACAAATGTGACTCTGAGCAAAGCGGATATTAGCTTAATGAGCAGTCGCGTTTTGTTGTCGGGTTTGAGTATTGATAATCCAGATGGATTTAGTGATGCAAAATTATTTCATATGGATAATGTCATTGTCGACGTCGATCTGATGTCGTTGTTAGACAATACTATTTCAGTGGAAGAAATTTTAATTGACGGTGCAAAAATCACGGTGGAACAAAAAGGCACGAGTACAAATGTTCAAAAAATACTCGATAATATCGATCAGAGCAAAGATTCGCCGGCGCCGGCGCCGACTGAAGAGGTAGAGCAATCTTCCAGCCTCGACGACCTCTTAGTAAAAGTGAAGAGCTTTCAGTTTGTTGGCAGCTCCGCGACACTAGTAACCGAGCAATGGGGAAATCAGGATCTACAACTAGCCGAAATCAAAATTAAGGATATAGGTGGTAGTGACGGGGTACCCATCGACGAATTGGTTGGCGAAATAATGAATCCGATAATAAAGAAGTTAAAGTTGGCAGCGGAACAACGGTTGAAGGAGATATTCAAGGAAAAAGCGAAAGAAAAATTGAAAGAAAAGACCGAGGAGTTAAAAGGTAAAGCCACCGATAAACTCAACAAAGTCTTAGGCGAAGGAGGGATGGATAAATTGAAATCACTCTTTTCAAAATAAGTGATGACTTTTTGATTATCTGTGCACCCCAGAACGTTTTGTGTAAAGTGTTAGATACTCAGTGGAGACTTAGTTTCGCCGCTGATTATCTAATAAGCCTTCCTCTGTTGGTCGTGCCTAAAGCAGTCAGTGGTATGGTCATTTACCAATCCCGTTGCCTGCATAAACGCATAAATAATGGTTGGACCTACAAATTTGAAACCGCGTTTTTTGAGGTCTTTGCTTAGGCCCTCGGAAATGGCTGTGGTAACAGGGACTTCTGCGGAAGATGTCCAGTTGTTTTGAATGGTTTTGTGGTCGACGAATGCCCACAAATAATGCGAAAAACTCCCAAATTCTTTTTGTATCTGAATAAATGCCACTGCATTTGTTCGTGCTGAAAAAACCTTTAGGCGGTTGCGCACAATATTGGGGTCTAGCAATATTCTTTCGAGCTTTTTGTCGCTAAAACGTGATACTTTTTCAGCATGAAACTGCGCAAAAGCCTTACGGTAGCCTTCGCGCTTTCTCAAGATTGTTATCCACGATAAACCCGCCTGCGCCCCTTCGAGTAGCAAAAATTCAAATAGGGTCTGATCGTCGTAAACCGGGACGCCCCATATCTCATCATGGTATTGTCGATACAATTTATCGTCATTACACCAGGTACAGCGCTTTGCAGTTCCCATGTCTTCTTCTGTGCTCTCTGTTTCATTTTCGACCAATTTACCATTTCCCTGTATACAGCGACGGGAATAAACAACGATTCGGAATTTCAAACATAGTGATTATAGGCTGCGACTAGCCAGTACCTGCGCCATGGTGGTAATTGAGTCGTAAAAATTCATCGTTATTATCGAATGCTATGTAGAGTTACCCGCAAGCATCTTGATCAGTCAAGTTTGGTTTCGGCGCCCAATGTGGGGCAGAAGAGAAGCTCGTAGGGAAAAATCGGCCGACGAAATCTGTTCGGTAAGAGACCAAACATTAGTGAATTTATAGTATAAACTAAATTACCGATTAGAAAGAAGTACGAAAGTATCTAGGACGGCAATGATGACTATCCCCTATCCTTTAACAACGCCAAGAACGTTAATATTTGACTGGCATGGGACCTTGGTCGACACCTTGGATGCAATGTTTGACGCGATGGAAGAAATGTTGCCGCAATTGGAATATTTAGACTTGGTCAATCATTTGCAAGCAGAGGATCAATGCAAAAACAAAAATGATGTAAAGTTAGTGCGTTATATTCGCATTTTCAGGCGCTTACACCCACAGATACTTGCGGAACGACGAGTATCAAGAACGGATATCTTTAATGCGATTTTTGGCGATGACATCGATGCGAAAAAAGTAGCTCATGAAGCATACAATAATTGCTACCGAAATCATTTCGGGAAGGTGCGTCCGTTTCAGGACGGCGTTGGTAGTTACTTGCATGCTTTGAAGGGGCTAGGTTTGAATTTGGGTATCGCGACGAATAGAAGCCGCGAGTTTCTCGATTACGAATTACAGCTGGTTGATGAAGGGGCGTGGGCGGGTTTGATCGACACGACTATTTGCGCCGATGATGTAGCTCATTACAAGCCAGCGCCCGACGTGATTTATTCCGCTTTGTCGTCGATAAGCGAAAATCCAGGCAAAGATTGTTGGTATATTGGCGATGGTTTTCTTGATATGGTGACTGCAAAGCAGGCGGGTGTGACGGCAATTTTCTATAATGGCAGCGGTTTATCCGGTCGCGACTTGAAAGAAATGTTTCCGGATAATTCTCCGTTTAGTCCCGATGCTATTGTTAGTGGTTTCGACGAACTTCTGGATTTACTGGAGGATATTCAATCCGCGGCTATAGCTAAATATGAAAGAGTATTTGCTAAGCGTGTATTGGCTACGAGGCCCAGTCATCATGACTTACCCGAACCACCGCCTGAACGTATTGAGCCAGACTGGCACCCTGCGATGGCCAAATTGCAGTCTCCTAAGGCTATTCTATTTGATTGGCATGCAACATTGGTCGACACGTTAGATGCGATGTATCACGCAGTGGATGATATGTTGCCGGAAATGAGAAAATTGGGGCTGCTGGATAATATGATCGATCCAGAAGACAGTAAATCCTTCGAAGACGCTCGTTTGATAGAATATGTGCAAAGTTTCTCGCAATTACATCCGAAAATTGTATCGGACAGAAAGATTTCCCGCACAGACATTCTCGAAGTTCTTTTTGGAGAAGATCAAGAGACGAAACAAAAAGCCCATGCACTATTCAACAAACATTACCGTAATCACTATGGAACGGTATTGCCATTCGAGCCGAAAGTGAAAGAGATGTTGGAGGCATTGAATCGGTTCGTGAAAGTTGGCGTTATCACCAATAGAGACAGAGAGTTTTTTGAACACGAGCTTGCCGCTGTCGACGAAACCGGATGGACTGAATTGTTTTCTTGTCATGTTTGTGGAGATGATACTGTTCTTCGTAAGCCTCATCCGGATCAACTACTAAAAGCGGCAAAGGACCTTGGTATGCAGGCCAATTCAGATCTTTGGTATGTGGGTGACAGTACGACTGATGTCATTGCAGCAAAAAAGGCTGGAATGATTGCTGTCTATTTCAACGGAGCCCAATGGGATGCGCCGTGGCTGGACAAAATATTCCCGGGAAACGACAATCTTCCGTACAAACCCGATGTAGTGGTTAACGATTTCTCTGAATTTTGGGCCTTAGTGCTTGCGTGCCGTGAAAAAGCACGCCTAGAGATATAATCTTGTCAGGCAAAGTGATTTCATGTGGTCCGGTAAATATTGGTTTTTTTGAGTCCCTGTGAGCTTCATCTCGACGCATTGAATGAATAACATGCTGTCTTTTTCCTTGGCACGGACTATCAGAATCAACTTGTGTAGAATAATTATCGATGCGGGCGTTACAAGTGGCAGGGTTTCGAATCCTGTGGCTCAGCTGAAACAGCCTAGATCGATTGCTTAGAGATGATATCCATTTCCCAATTTTGAGTAAAAAATATGGTTGATAACACTGCTGTTCTAGTCTCGATGAACGAACAACATAAAGTCGGTGTAGCTCAACGTCAGCGGCGTATGGTCGTCTTGAGTGGTGATCAACAATGGATTCGTTCGATTGTTAACCAGTGGCACGAACAGCATCATTTTCCCAGAGCTATTGCTGTTGGGGCGGAAGACTTTCAAGGCAGTAAGATTAGTTGTATTGATAAGAAACAGGCCGGGCGGTTGTTAGGGCAGGATATTGATAGTTTATTTTACGACGCATGGAGTGGTCTCGATCCCGACGCATTGGCGATTTCGGTAGGCGCGCTATCGGGAGGAGGGCTCTTTATATTGGGAGTGCCTGTTTTCGCAGATTGGGAGAGCTTTAAGGACCCTGATTACCAGCGGATCCTGGTTCATCCTTTTTCTCAGATCGACCTGACTAGACGCTTCTTAAAGTTTGTTCAACTGAGTGTTAATGCAGCATTCGATGCGTTAATTATTGAAATTGGTAAAGCCCCCGAACTCATTAACGCGCGTAAGATATCGGTAGATAAACATAAAAAACTTGAAACAGTTGCGAACCTTCCGATACTAGCCGGATTGACCCAATACAGAACGTTAGATCAACAAAAAGCAGTAAATGCGGTTTGCAAAGTCGCGATTGGTAGAAGTCGCAGGCCTTTGGTTATCAAGTCTGATAGGGGGCGTGGAAAGTCGTCGGCGCTGGGAATCGCTAGCGGCATTTTGTTAAAGAAAAAAGGAACGAATATCATTGTCACTGCACTTATTGCCGGCTCGGTTGTGCAGGTTTTTGAACGCTGTAGTAATATGCTAAACGTTGATACGGCTAATGGTCGCTTACATTTCGGCGACTCAAGCTTGCTGTACATACCTCCTGACGAGCTGATTCGCAATGTCCATAAGGCCGATCTATTGCTGGTAGACGAGGCAGCTGCGATTCCGGCGGCAATGCTAGAACAGCTTCTCAAACGTTATAATAGAATTGTCTTTGCAACTACAGTTCATGGTTACGAAGGAACGGGCCGAGGATTCGACATTCGGTTTAAGCGCGTTTTAGACACAATGACTCCACAATGGAAAAATATACAGCTGAAACAAGCTATTCGATGGGAGGATGACGATCCTGTAGAGCGATGGCTATTCGACGCTTTGTTGCTCGATGCTGAAATGGCGGATGAAAATTCGTTACTTGAAGTGACTGCCGAACATTGCTTCACCGAAGTGTTAGATCGCGACGAGTTGCTGGATGATCACGCTTGTTTGTCACAGCTATTTGGTCTTTTGGTATTGGCTCATTACCAAACAACAGCTGCAGATTTACGCAGTGTACTCGATGGACCAAATATCAAGGTTTGGGTCACACGATTTAAAGGTCAGGTCATCGCTACAGCCGTTGTTGCGGAAGAAGGTAAATTTAGTGAGGACTTATCACATGCGATATGGAAAGGTGAGCGAAGACCTAGAGGGCATCTTATACCCCAGACTTTGTGTTATCACAGTGGTTATCAGGGTGCGGCAGAATTAAGCTATCACCGGATTATCAGAATAGCGGTACACCCCACGCTGCAGCGGCTTGGTCTAGGTGGACAGCTGATTAAATCAATTACTCGGGAAGCAAGAGACCAACAAATAGATTTTGTCGGATCGAGCTTTGCTGCTACTGCTGATGTTTTGGCATTCTGGAGAAATAGTGAGTGCGGCCCGGTTCGATTGGGTTTCTCCAAGGACGCGAGTAGCGGTTGTCACTCAGCGCTAGTGTTGAGAGCGCTTTCGCCAGCCGCCGAAGAGCTATTTGTCATTGCCAGGCAACGTTTTGATCAGCAATTTTTTCATGAGCTTCCAGTGATATTTAACGATCTTGATG
>JBLHNZ010000233.1:0-6363 GCA_047623245.1 Oceanicoccus sp.
TTTTTATAGAGTGTGATGATGTGTGTATCGCGGTTGGACAAGATAACTCTTTTCCTTGGATTGAGCGCGACCTGGGCTTGGAATTTGGCAAATGGGATATGCCTGTTGTTGATAAAGCGACATTTCAGTCAACTAACCCGACTGTTTTTTTTGGGGGTGATGCGGCCTTTGGGCCAGAGAATGTTATTACTGCTGTAGCCCACGGGCATCAAGCAGCTGTTTCGATAGATCTTTATCTGAATGGGGAGAGCGTCAATAATCGCCCAGCCCCCGGAGTGCATCTACTTAGCCAAAAAATGGGTATTCACGAATGGATTTATGACAGTCCAGTTGTCAATGATCTGCGGTATGCAGTACCTCACGTGGAAGTTGGTCAGTCGCTAAAAGATCGAATGATGGAAGTTGAACTTGGCTTTGACGCGACTACCGGCTTTGCGGAGGCTCAACGTTGTCTCAACTGCGACGTGCAGACAGTATTTGAGGAAACATTATGCATTGAATGTGATGCTTGCGTAGATATTTGTCCAACAGATTGCATTAGCTTTGTTGAAAACGATACGGAAGAAAATTTACGCAAAAACTTAAGTGCACCAGCAAAGGATTTGTCGCAGGATCTGTACATATCGACAGATCAATTACCCACGAAAAGAGTAATGGTAAAGGATGAGGATGTTTGTCTTCATTGTGGTTTGTGTGCAGAGCGCTGTCCTACAGCTGCATGGGACATGCAAAAGTTTTTGTATAGCGTGACAAAAGCTGGGCAGCTAGATAAAAAAGAGGCGAGACAATGAGTATGAATAACAGTGTTAGGAAAGAAAAACATCAAATCGCGTCTGTTAATGATCTCGTCGTCAAGTTTGCAAACGTTAATGGAACCGGGTCTGCGAGCGCAAATAATCTATTCGCCAAAGCCGTATTTCGAATGGGGTTGTCGGTTAGCCCGAAAAATATATTCCCTTCGAATATTCAAGGTTTGCCTACGTGGTACGAAGTGCGGGTGAACGATAAAGGATATTTGGGCCGCCGTGACGGTGTAGACATTATGGTGAGTGTAAATCCTCAAAGTATGGAAAAAGACATCCAAGAAGTTTCAGTAGGTGGATATTTTTTATTCGACAATACCAGGCCATTGGACGTCCGTCTGGCGCGAAACGATATTTCTCTGATTGGTCTGCCCCTGACTCAAATTTGCCTCGACGAGTACAAAGACCCGAGGCAACGTCAGTTATTTAAGAACGTAATCTACGTCGGAGCGTTAGCTGCACTAATCGATATAGAATTTGACGTATTAACGAGTTTGGTCGCTGATCAATTTCAGGGCAAAGAAAAGCTCATCGTGCCCAACGTACATGCTCTGGAATTAGGCTTTCAGTACATAAAGGAAAATTATGCATGTCCCTTGCCCGCCAGAATTGAACGACGCGACAACTTAGGCGAAAAACTATTAATCGATGGCAATACAGCATGTGGCCTCGGCGCTATTTATGGAGGAGCGACTGTCGCGGGTTGGTATCCGATAACTCCTTCTACCTCTGTGATAGAAGCTTTCGAAAAATACTGTAAGCGTCTACGTATCGATCCTGGCAGTGGCAAGAAAAAATACGCTATCGTCCAGGCTGAGGATGAGCTCGCGGCAATAGGTATGGTTATCGGCGCTAGCTGGAATGGTGCGCGCGCTTTTACTGCGACCAGTGGTCCAGGTATCTCGCTAATGAGTGAGTTTCTCGGGTTAGCATATTTTGCCGAAATCCCCACGGTTTTAATCGACGTTCAGCGCAGCGGGCCGTCAACTGGCATGCCAACCCGGACTCAGCAATCAGATATCATGGCTTGTGCATATGCTTCTCACGGCGATACGAAGCAGGTGCTGGTTATTCCTTCGACACCCAAAGAGTGTTTCGAGATGACAGCCGACGCTTTTGACTTGGCTGAGCAATTGCAGACGCCAGTAATTATGTTAACCGATCTCGATCTAGGCATGAACGATACGATGTCAGACCCTTTTCAGTGGGACGACGAACGCGAATATCGGCGCGGTAAAGTACTGTCGGCTGACGATCTCGACAATATGACAGAGCGGTTTGGTCGTTACCTTGATTCGGATGATGACGGAATTACCTATCGAACGTATCCGGGTACGCACCCCACCAAGGGTTCCTTTTTTACCAGGGGTACTTCTCGTGACGAGTATGCTGTGTACACAGAAGACGGCAGTAAATATGCTGAAAATATGGAGCGATTATCTAAGAAGTGGGAAACCGCAAAAGGTTATGTGCCGGCTCCTGAAATTATCATTGCGGATGGCGGCAGTAAAATAGGAATTATCCATTTTGGCACCAGTATGGATCCTACCCTTGAGGCGATAGACTATTTGGCAGAGGAAGGAGTCCGTGTCGATAGTTGTCGTATAAGAGCCTTTCCGTTTTGTAAGGATATTGAGGATTTCGTAGAGCAACATGATATTGTGTTTGTTGTAGAGCAGAATAGAGACGCGCAAATGCGCTCATTATTAGTCAACGAATGTGAGATTAATCCAAAGCATTTACAGAAAATATTGAATTTTGATGGGATGCCAATTACCGCGCGCTTTATTCAAACAAAGGTAAATGGTTATATAAAAAATGACAACGTGACTCCGCTTCATCGCAAGCATCAATAATAAGGAGCGATTTATAATGAGCTATCTAAGACCAGATTTTCGTCATCCTGATTTGCCAATAAACGATTTAGGTTACACAAAGAAAAACTACGAGGGCGCTATTTCGACGCTTTGTGCCGGTTGTGGTCACGATTCAATAAGTGGCGCAATCGTGCAGGCCATTTTCGAATTGTCAATTCCTCCTCATCAAGTAGCGAAATTGTCCGGTATTGGTTGTTCTTCCAAAACACCCACTTATTTCTTGGGAGACTCACACGGTTTTAATTCTGTACATGGACGGATGCCGTCAGTAGCAACCGGTGCAAACATGGCTAATCGGGAGATGCTTTACATCGGTGTTTCAGGCGACGGAGATACGGCGTCGATAGGTATGGGGCAATTCACCCATGCGGTCCGTAGAAACTTGAACATGATGTATATTGTCGAAAATAACGGCTGTTATGGCTTAACGAAAGGTCAGGACTCCGCAACTTCCGATGTCGGTTCCTCTAGTAAAAAAGGAGAGCCGAATCCCTTTGAGCCGATAGATTTGGCAAGCGTCGCTCTCCAGTTGGGAGCAACATTTGTGGCGCGGAGTTTCTCTGGTGATAAAAAACAACTTATACCTCTGATTAAAGCAGCGATTTCTCATCAAGGCTTTGCATTCATTGACATCATTTCTCCCTGTGTAACGTTCAATAACACGGCAAAATCAACTAAAGGCTATGAGTATATTCGCGACCACTTGGCAGCTACAGGTACTGTTGATTTTGTTCCAATGAAGGAGGAGATTACTACGAGCTATAATGCTGGGCATTCGCAAGAAGTCACCATGCATGATGGGTCGGTCGTTCATCTTCACAAAGCAGATAATAGATTAGATATTCACAGTAGTCGATCGGCACTCGGGTTGATAAAAGATTATAAAGCTCAAGGTAAAATTCTGACGGGGTTGCTCTATTTGAATCCTGATTCGCAAGAGCTTCACGAAAGCATAGGCACAGCCAGCCAGCCGCTGCGCTCTTTTGGCGAAAGCGATCTGTGCCCGGGAAGCCGTACCCTAAAAACGATTAATGATAGCTTTCGGTAGTTCTAGTCGTGGAGGAATGAATTAGTCACTTAAGTAAGCTAAAGCTACGGGCTGACGTTAGGAGGTTTTACCACTCGCCGGTATTTTCCATTGATAGCCAGGGCTCGGCAGCGTCCAGAGAACCGTTTTTCTGAAGAAGCTCTATTGAGATATTGTCGGGTGACCGGACAAACGCCATGTGGCCACAACGGGGAGGGCGATTGATAATAATTCCAGCGTCCATAAGGCGTTGGCAAATTTCATAAATATTGTCGACTTCAAATGCCAAATGGCCAAAATTTCGACCTTCGGAATAGGTGTTTGCGTCCCAGTTATAAGTCAATTCCAGTGCTGGCGCCTTTCCGCCATTAAAGCTACTGACATCTTCCGGAGCGCAAAGAAAAATGAGGCTGAACCGACCTGCTTCGTTGTCGTACCTGGATGTTTCAACCAGTCCGAGTTTGTCACAGTAAAAGGCAAGTGAGAGTTCGAGGTCTTTTACCCGTACCATGGTGTGAAGGTAGCGCATTGTAATACTCCATTTTTTTGAATAATTTGCTTGCGTGTAGATACGTTGGAGGTCGACGATTTATTCGAAGTAACAGGTTCGTATATTCGATGAGGTGTCTACTAACAGGTATATGTAGACTCGGTTATAGAAACCTTGCCTACTTATAGAGGAGATTTTGATCTTTAGTGGCAAAAATAACAACATTTTTTGCGATGTTGTGGCCTTCTTTTTTAGCTATTGACGTTTTTGCCAGTAGTTTGTTGGCTCGAAAGGTATTCTTCGTAGTTGCCCTGGAAATCTATAATCTGATGGTCGGATATTTCGATGATGCGAGTGGCTAGGGAAGAGACGAATTCGCGGTCATGGCTGACAAAAATGAGTGTGCCTTCGAAGTGATCCAATGCGAGATTGAGTGCTTCAATTGATTCCATATCCAAGTGGTTGGTTGGCTCGTCGAGGATTAATACATTGGTATCCATCATCATAAGTTTACCGAACAAGAGGCGGTTCTTCTCTCCGCCCGAGCATACTTTTACCTGCTTTTTAAAATCATCGCTCGAAAAAAGCAAGCGCCCTAGAGTAGCGCGAACAATTTGATCGTCGTGGGTTGGCTTACGCCATTGGCTCATCCAGTCAAATAAATTGGTCTCGCAATCGAACTCTGCATTCGAATCTTGCGGGCAATAGCCTAGCGTGGCATTCTCTGCCCATTTAATAGTGCCGTGGGAGACTTGTAAATCATCCATAAGGCAGCGTAAGAATGTCGTCTTTCCCGTTCCATTTTCTCCAATTATCGCCAGCCGAGACCCCGCTTCCAGAATAACGTTACCATCGCTAAAAAGAGCGGTGTTTTCGTCATTGTTTCCATCATACGTATGGCCAAACTGCTCCAGTATCAGGGACTGACGATGGAGCTTTTTGTCTTGTTTAAAGCGAATATATGGACTTACGCGACTGGACGGTTTTATTTCATCTAGCTGAATTTTCCCAATTTGTTTGGCGCGTGATGTTGCTTGTTTAGCTTTTGATGCGTTGGCGGAGAAGCGGCTGACAAATTGTTGAAGGTCTGCGATCTGCGCTGACTTTTTTGCATTTTGAGATTGAAGACGTTCGCGGGCTTGCGTCGACGCAATCATGAAATCATCATAATTACCCGGATATACGCGCAATTCACCATAATCGATATCAGCCATATGTGTACAGATAGCGTTCAAAAAGTGCCGGTCATGGGAAATGATGACCATGGTGCTTTTCCTTTCGTTCAGCATTCCTTCAAGCCAACGGATAGTGTTTATATCGAGGTTATTTGTCGGCTCGTCGAGTAAGAGAATGTCTGGGTCAGAAAATAATGCTTGTGCTAGCAGTACGCGAAGTTTCCATCCGGGGGCAACCTGGCTCATTGGTCCATAATGTAGTGTTTGCTCGATGCCTGCACCTAAAAGTATTTCTCCGGCACGGCTTTCGGCGCTATACCCATCTAACTCTGAAAACTGGACTTCAAGGTCCGCGACTTTCATCCCTTCTTCTTCTGTCATTTCAGGGAGTGAGTAAAGTCGATCCCTTTCTTGCTTTATGACCCAAAGCTCGTTGTGCCCCATGATGACGGTGTCAATCGCGGTAAATTCTTCAAAGGCGAATTGGTCTTGATGCAATTTACCGACTCGTTCGCCTGGAGTAATGGTAACGTTACCCGAGCTCGGCGATAAGCTCCCGTCAATTATTTTCATGAATGTTGACTTCCCGCTTCCGTTGGCGCCGATAAGGCCGTAACGGTTTCCATCACCAAATTTGACTGATATATTTTCGAAAAGTGGCTTTGCGCCAAATTGCATGGTGATGTTTGCAGTTGAAATCAATGGGGTATTCCTGATAAAAGACTTGAGGGATAGTTGTTGGCGGCTATAACACTACACTGCCTCGCGAAGCTTAGCGTTCACGGAGGCAGTTTGTTGGTGTTGCGCGAAAGTGATAGGAAGAAAGAGTTGCTTAGCCTTTAACTGTTTCGGCTTCTTCGGCTTCTTCGGCTTCTTCGGCAGGTTCTACTTTTGTGTCGGCGCTGTCTGCTTCCGTTACTGCTTCTACATCTGTTGCTTCATTCTCGACTTCTTCTTCCGGCTTTAGTTCTTCGAGTTCTGCTTCTAGCTT
>JBLHNZ010000234.1:0-6308 GCA_047623245.1 Oceanicoccus sp.
GGACCGGTGGGATTAACGTAAACTGATGGTCGAGGATCAAAATTTTAGTGAAGCGGGGTCGATGATGGATCAAAATCTGCTGTGGAATTATTCGCTGTCAGAGTATAAAAAACCGGATGTAGAAGCATTGTTAATGATTCTACAAGACCGTTTTGGCGCGGATATTAACCTTGTGTTGTGTTGTTTGTGGTTGGCAACGCAAGGGGAAGAGCTCAATCAGCCTGAGTTAGAGTCGCTGCTTAAAATATCGGCTTCTTGTCAGGCGAAATGTATCATTCCGCTACGTACATTGCGACGAGGCCTGAAGGGTCTCGGCGGTGCCGAGGCCATTCGAGAGGACGTTAAGTCTATCGAATTAAAGGCCGAGCGATGGCAGCAGGACCTCTGTTACCGACAGATAGAACATTTATCATCGGCGGTAAATACTCAACCTGTAGTCGAGATTGGCCTTGTGAACCTTCGGCGTTATTCTGAGAACTTGATAGGTGTCGATTGGGATGATTTGTCCGGCTTTGTCATTGAATTGATAAACGTCACCCTAGTAGAGAGTAATCACTAAAGTTTTTTTCTGGTGCTAACGAATGTCTACAAATCGAAGGTTTGGAACAATTTGTTGTCGAATATGTCATGCAACTGATGCTAACGCTTGTTAATATCGGCAACCGAAATTATGCTTAAAAACTGCGCTTGGATCTTCAAATCGACATCTATTAGTAGGAAGGAAGACTAACTGCATTAATCGCTTAAAGAAACGACAGAGAACTGGAGTCGCCACTAAAGTTTTGAGCAACTGTTTAGACCTAGAGTCAGTGCAAGGGCTTAGGCTTAGGGGCTGCACGGGGCTGAATACTCGGGCCGACAGGATAAAAGAATGAAAACTCGACATAAAATAATGCTTACAGTATTCGTCCTATTCGCGTTCGGCTTGCCGATGGTAATGAAAGGCTCGAATGGTAAGCCCATCATGACTCTCGACGATTGGATGCCCAATAAAAATACGTTCGATAAATCACTATCGAAAATACAATCTCTAGGCGAGAGGGTGAGCAACATTGGCGATAACGAGCCATCGGGTCGACCGGTGCTGGCCACGGTTGATAGTCCGACTGTTTTGTCGTCTTCGTCGGGCAAAATGTACAAATGGCAGGACGCCAAAGGTCGGTGGCATTTCTCCAGTGAAAAGCCTCAAGTCGAGTCTGAGGTAAGCGTTGAAGCGCTTCCGGAAGTAAAAAACCTGCTCCCAGCCCCTATTGCTAGACGGGGAAGTAGTAGTACTATAGCGTCCCCTTCGAGTAGCCCTTTACTGGGGGGGCTACCCGCTGGAGGCCTGTCGATTTCAATGGACCAGGCGGGTCAGCTTTTGAAGAATGTTGAAAAAATAACGAAGGATGCTGAACAAAGAAAAGCTTTAATGGACCAATAACTGCCAACTATGGTATTTCGCATAGTAGATTTAATTTATAAACCTTTAAGGAAACCAAATGAAAAGTAAACTATTAATGGCTGTTGCTATGGGCACAGTATTGGTCGGATGTAATCAACAATCTGCAGTGAGCGATGAGCCTGAAATGGCAGCTTCGGCAATGGTGTTGGATAGCGAAGAGAAGCGCATTAGTTACGGAATGGGCATAGGTCTGGGTCAACGTATTAAGCAAGAACCGTTTGGAATCGATGTCGACGCATTCTCACAGGGCGTTCGAGATGCCGTTGACGGTGTCGAAGCTTTGATGACACAAGAAGAAATCATGACGGAGATGCAGAACTTCCAACAGAAGCAACAAACTGTTGCAAAGGAAGAGAGTGAAAAAGCTGCCGAAACCAACAAGCAGGAAGGCATTGCCTTTCTAGAGAAAAATGCCACAGACGAAGGCGTATCGACTACTGACAGCGGGCTACAGTATAAGGTTCTTACGGAAGGTACTGGAGCGAAACCAGGTCTTAACGACACCGTAGAGGTTAACTACGCTGGTACTCTGATTGATGGTACGGAATTTGACAGCTCGTACAAGCGTGGGCAATCGGTTAGTTTTCCAGTGAGCGGCGTAATTCCGGGGTGGACCGAAGCTTTGCAGTTGATGTCGGTTGGTTCAAAGTGGCAGCTAGCTATTCCCTCTGAATTAGCTTACGGTCCAGGCGGCACGGGCGGTGGTCCAATCGGTCCGAATGCGACCCTACTTTTTGACGTCGAGTTAATCGCAATCAAGCAGGCTGCTGCAGAATAAGGTCATCGGAAAATCTGCAGAAATGCTTGATGGACCATGTTTCTGACGATTTTATGGACCATGTTTCTGATAAAAAAAGGCCGCAGATAGCGGCCTTTTTTCGACTGTTTATTGTGTCCCAAGGACAGAAGTCTGGGGTTTGGAATTTATCCATTTCTACAAAATTTTGAGAAAGTTTACAGTTTCAAGCGGTGTGTAAAGCCATTTGAGGCTATCGCGTAATACTCGTTATTTTTGTCACTAAAGCTCACGGCTACTATTGATGCGCCAGTGGGTTTCCAAGGGTCTCGCTTTGGCACTTCCCAGCTGGCTATCTTACTTAAGGTTTTGGTATCCCACAGTTGCACCAGGCGAGATGAATTTCCCGTCAAAATCCGTTTTCCATCAGCTGAAAATCTAGCGGTAGTAAATGCTTGCCCGCGCTTTAGGGCGCTTGCTGTTAACGCTAATCTTCCTATTTCTTCACCGGTGGACGTATCCCAAAGCACCGCTTTGTCATATTTAGCAACGCTGAAGGCTTTGGTGCCGTCAGGCGAAATGGCCACAGTTACTACTTCGCCCTCGTGTTTCCAGCTAAAGAGTGCTTTTCCTGTGTTCATATCCCACAGACGCGCCGTTTCATCTTCTGAACCAGTAATTGCCAATTTGCCATCGGCGCTTAATGCGACGGCGCGCACTCGATCCGTGTGATAGAACGTTCGTTGAATACCGCCTCGCTTAACGTCAAACAATACAGCGCTATAGTCTCCAAGCCCCAGCAGCGCGTAAGTTCCATTGGGTGTTAGGTCAACGGACATGACCTCGTTAGGGGCTGTCCAAAAAGTGATCGACTCCCCAGTTGCAGTATCCCACAACACCATAGTTTGGTGATCTGCGGTTAAAGCAAAAGCGCCTTCCGGTGAAAAGCCGCTAGCAATAATGTTGCTGTATTGGCCTTGCTGATGGTTCCAGTCATATTTTCGTTCGCCATCGTTAGCTGTCCACAGACTGCCACCGTGATGAATAGAGCCAATTACAGCATATTTACCATCTTTGGAGAGCGACCCGCTATAAACGCCTTTCGCGGCGTTTTCCCAGCTCTTGTCAGGTGTTGATGAATTTTCACAAGCAGCTAACAGACTGGCAAGCGTTATCGGCAAGATTACTTTGCGAAAAAAAGAATTCATCATATTGCGGTTGTGTTGTGGATTGATTGCTTTTCGGTAATCGCTAGCGGCTAATCGACAAGAATTTAGATATTTCTGCAAGTCGTTGGCTATTATCAATTATGGCGATATCCGGTGGTTGTCTAATTGAACCGACATTCTGTTTCCGATTCTACATCTTGTGCTTGCTCAAAATGCGAAAACTTTACGCTACCTGGGCGCGATGCGCTTCATGCAAAATTTCGATCAACTGATCTTCCAGTTCAAAGCGCGACTCAAGAATCTCGCCTAGTTTTGACAAATTATTTGACAGCGACGTTATATCGCCATTTCCTCCAGCGTACTTGTCATTAAATTCCATTGATGCTTCCGTACTGGCGGTAATTTGGGGTAGTAGGGTTTTGGCTAACTCGGCCCCACCATCTTTAAATTCTTCCGCCTCGCGCAATAGCTGGTAATAAACTTCAAAATGACCTGAGGACACATAGTCGACCAATAGCTGGCAAAATTGCTGTAGGCTTTCTTTTGCTTTAGAAGACTCGACATCGGAATCGAGAACACCGCTCGCCTCACAAAATTGAACAAGCATAGATTGGCGAGTTAAACGCCAGCGCTCGATGAGTTCATCTACGCCGTTCCAGCGCTCTTCGATACTGCATTGGTCTAACATTTTACTTTCCTCATTGTTTTTGGCATTGCCCGTTGGCATACAGCTGGGCCTTTAGAATTCGACAGTTCGGACTTTTTCTATATTGCCATTAAGAGGCAATATAAGTGAGCTTAGGAGCGAGAGCAAGCTGTAAGTTGTGGAATTCGATATTTGACGAGCGATTGTCCAGACAACAACGAATATTGAAGTGATTCTGATTGTCGGCTATTTCGGTGATGAGTTGGGCCGCATAACTTGCCATACACTGGCGGCAAATAATCCGACGAAACAAGCTAAAGACCACTCCGGCATACTAAAGCTTAGAAAACTCCAGACTACTTCTGCGCAATTTCCATCGCCGGTAATCAGGGTTCGGAATGTATCGCTAAGTGGGAACGTTTCCAGCATATATTGTAAGCTAGGGCCACACGCTGGTACTTGGTCTGGTGGTAAATGCTGTAACCATACTTGGCGGCCGGAACTAGCGATGCCGCCGATTGCCGCGAACAAGCTCAAGGTCCCGTAAAGTCTAAAACGTCTGTGAAATATTCCAATAAAAGCAAACAAGCCGATTAAACAGAAGAAAAAGCGTTGCGTCACGCACAACGGGCAGGGTTCCAGTCCGTCGACATATTGCGTATACAGTCCATAACCCATCAATCCAATAATGGTAAGAAGGATGAGCAGGTTGGTTTGTCGGGGGTTTGGGAGATTTGTCATGGTTTGGTTTCTTATTGTAATTTTACGGTACGTAAACGGATGTGGATGAATTAGGCTTTTAGTCTGTTTGCTATTGACTGAAGTACCTAGTTGCGGTCAGAGTAGACTAAAACGAATGATTGTTAAATAAATTTATTATAGAAGGCATGTGGGGTTTTTATGGGCGCTTTAACTAGGCTGTTGTTGTTGTTTGTTTTTTTGCTCCCTTTGCAGCACATATATGCGCAGGACGATGAAGCGGGAGAAGAAGGAGCGGTAACGCCTAACGCTAGTATTTACATGGATCTGAAGCCAGCCTTTGTCGTAAATTATGGCGGTGTTGGCAAGTTGCGTTATCTGAAAACTAACATCACCTTGCGATTAGAGTCGCAAGGTAGTGCGAGTATTCGCAGGCATATGCCCTATATACGGCACACATTGGTGATGTTGCTAAGTAAATCAACAGACGATGATATGTCATCAATGGAAGGAAAAGAGTTGTTAAGACACAATGCACTGGAAGCGGTTCGCGCCCTCCTCGTAAAGGAGGAGGGTGAGCATTTCGTAAAGGACTTACTTTTTAGCTCGTTTATCGTTCAGCAATAATCAACAGAGGTCGTTGTTCAGTACTTTTCTGTTGCTATAATTTCCCGTTGCCGCACTACATAATTCTGCAATTGTTGATAAAACTCGAAAAACGTTCCCTCCAGCTCATTGTAATGGCGATGTAATTCCGTAGCCGCTGTGTTCAATGGGTTGATGCCTTTTAAGCGCTTGCCAATGTGTGTCAGAGCTGAATCGACGGTATCCCAATTTTGATACTGTGCAAACAGCTTATTGCTGTCCAAAATATCAGCCATCTTTTGTGCGCTTGGAGGTAGTATTGGGTTGTTTCTGAGCAGCTCAAATACTTCCTCGCTGAAATCGGTAAGTGGTTGCGGGTGGAACTTTTCCCAGTGTTTACTCAAAAAATGATCGAATACAACATCTGTCATAATGCCAGAATAACGCCGAAAAACGGGTTCAAATTCTCGATGGCGATGCTTCAGTAATTGGTGTTGATCCGTAAACGCATCTATTTTTCTGTGGAGTGTTATACCATTTTCGACCGGTCTGCCATGGGCTCCCTTTAAAGGCCCTTTCACAAAATCACCTAGTAACGCACCTACCGTCAAGTCATTATCGCCATAGGCTAGATGAAAGTGAGCGAGGTAATTCACAATTGAGGCGCGTTCATAGATTCTCGTATTGCCGATGGTAGTCCGTTAAGAAATCTTTGAAGCTTTCAGTGTCGCTTTCTTCTATGGACTGTTGCTTTTTTTCAGATTGTTCTTTTTGTGTGTGAAAATAGCTCTGTTCTTCATCATTCAGTGGGTTATTGCGAAATCGGTCGCCATGTTTTCTCGAAAGGTCGATGGCGAAGCCGAAAAAGGGTGTTTGTTGCTTGCGCATATCTGCAAGAATCCGAGCAGAAGGCGTTAACTCGGGATCAGCTATTTTTTGACGCTGCTCTGCACACACCCGTTGATAGTCATTGCCACCATGAGCTGCATCGAGCTGCATCGCTATTTTTTCAACATCGTCAAGAATCTC
>JBLHNZ010000235.1:0-6305 GCA_047623245.1 Oceanicoccus sp.
TTCGACGAGAAGAATTCCATTTTTTGTTGCTATCCCTATCAGCATCAACAGCCCAATTTGACTGAAAATGTTCAGCGTTTGCCCAGAAACCACAAGACCTAACAAACCACCAACTATTGCCAATGGCACCGTTATCATAATGACCGAAGGGTGCACGAAACTTTCGAACTGTGCAGCCATCACCAAGAACAAAACCAACAAAGCAAAACCAAACGTGAAATAGATACCCGAGGACGATTCTTTATATTCTAAAGATTGCCCCTTATAATCAACTTTCGCATTAGTGGGTAATTCCCCTCGTACCGTATCTTCGAGAAACTGCAGGGCTTCTCCTAAACTGACCCCAGCAGACAATCCGCCACTGATCGTAACAGCCCGCATTCGATTGTATCGATTGAGGGTGGCAATGCCTGCAACACTTTCGCTATATAGTACATTCGACAACTGAATGAGTTTGCCCGTTGTACTTGACCTCACAAAAACGTTATCGATGTCTTCTGGACTGACACGCTGGTCACGCTGTAGCTGAACGATGACTGGATACTCTTCTCCATCCTCCGAAAATGTGGTCACTTCCTGATCGGTCATCAGGGCTTGCAATGTTTTCCCTATTTCCCTAACTGATACACCCAGAGCCGCAGCACGGTTCCGATCGATTCTAACGTGTATCTGCTGTTGTGTTTCCTTGAGATCGGAATTCAGACGACCAAACATACCGCTGTTATCAGCAGCGTCCATGATTTTGTCACGCCACTGCGCCAGTTCTTGGAAGTTTTGCCCTTGCAGAACAAACTGCACCGGTGAATCAGGGCCACCCCGCGAGATACCGGAGGGCAAAAATGCCATTACCCGAATACCCGGCAACGTTTTCCATTTTTCCAATAATCGGTCACGCAGTTCAAATACGGTAAAATCTCGTTCGTTCCATGGCAATAGAGAAATTCTAGAATAGGCTGACGTAGTCGCTGTGCCTCCCCGACCAGGAGACAAAAATAGAACGCGCCCGATACCACCTTGCTCTTTCATTTCCAATACTGGCGCTTGCAGCTGTTCGATTATCCCTCTCATCGTATCTACTCCGGTGCCCTCAGGAGCTATTGCTGACATCATGATAGTATCTTGGTCTTCAATCGGTGCGTATTCATTTTTCAAACTCGATGCCAAAAAATAGCCAGCACAAAGTGCTACTACTGTACCCAATACTGGCACCCAGGGCTGAGTTAAGGTAAATCGCAAGCTCCGGCTGTAGCCTATTTCCAACGCTGACATGAGAGGAGTCATAAACTTTTCGATCGTCGACTCTTTGTGATTGGCCTTTAATAAATTGCCACACATCATGGGTACAATAGATAAAGCCATTACCGAGGAAACAATAACAGCAGCACAAATGGCAACTGCGAGCTCCGAGAACAGCCTGCCCATATTGTCTTGCATAAAAATAATAGGCGTAAATACGGCAACTATGACAACAGTCGTCGCTATCACCGCAAAACCCACTTGCGTTGCTCCTTTATAGGCCGCGAGCAACGGTGGTTCACCTTTTTCTATACGCCGATAAATGTTTTCGAGTACGACTATGGCATCGTCCACCACTAATCCAATAGCCAATACCATGGCCAATAGGGTAATCAGATTAATCGAATAGCCGTAGGCCTGTAATGCGATCGTGGCACCCATTAACGACAACGGAATACAGACTACGGGAATTAACGTTGCGCTCAAATTTCCCAAAAACAACAGAATCACGAGCGCTACGAGGCCGGTGGTTAAAAAGATAGCCCAATAGACACCGTTTAAAGCCGCGCGAATAAACGCTGACGCATCTCCAGATGAAGAAATTGCCATACCTTCAGGTAAATCGCGCGCAATCGCTTCTATTTCCGCATTGATAGCTTCCAACACCACAACGGTATTCGCATTCGACTGTTTGACAACACCCATCGCCATACTGTCGCTACCGTTAGTTATAAATAGAAATCTGGATCTAGAACTTCCGAGTTCCACTTTCGCAACTTCTCCGAGGCGCACCAATTGCCCTTCTGTCCCTACTTTCAACACCAATTCGCGAAAATCTGCTTCACTTCTGTAGCTACGTTGCAGGCGAATGGGAAATTCCATGTAGGTCGACTCTATCCTACCTGCGGGAAGTTCCAGATTTTCTTGTCGCAAAGAATCGACCACATCACTCACGGTTAATTGCCTTGCTGCCAGCTTCATTCTGTCAATCCATATCCTCATTGACTTGCTACCACTACTGAAGACGTTAATCGATGAGACTCCTGGCAATACAGCAAATCGGTCAACAACATAGCGCTGCGCATAGTCAGTTAGCTCCATCACCGGCATCGATCCAGCTTCTAAGCTGATATAAATGATTGGAAAGGCGTCGCTATCAGACTTTTGAACTCGTGGTTGTTCAGCGTCCTCAGGCAAACGACTAACGACACGAGATACCTTGTCGCGAATGTCATTCGCTGCCGCATCGATATCGCGACTTAGATCAAATTCGACATTGATATTGGAGCGCCCGTCCTTGCTGCTGGAACGGATTGCCTTGATACCGTCGATACCGCTAATTTCATCTTCGATAGGCTGCGTTATTCTTGTTTCAATAACGTCTGCTGCTGCGCCAGAATACTCGGTAGATATCGATATTTGCGCCGGCGATACATCGGGATATTCACGCGTTGCAAGCTGAGTAAAAGCCATACTGCCAAATGCAGCTAACAGCAGCGCGATAACGGTTGCAAAGACCGGACGTTTTACGGAAACTTCAGGTAACCACATATGATGTCCTATCTATTCGCAGCATTAAGTGGATTCACAATTTTTACGGCCGCGCCAGGGCGCAAATTGATCTGCCCATTGACTACAACCTTTGTACCTAACTCGAGTCCAGAGACAATTTCGACACCTCCAGACACTCTCTTTCCTAGCTCCACTGTTATGGCATTTGCTTTTAGTTGTTCATCGACACCTTCGACGATATAAACAATTGTACGCTTTCCGTTTTGCACGACAGCTTGCTCTGGTACCACCAAAACTTTTCTCTCTGCCATCGCCAAAGTCACATTTAGCAGCATCCCCGGACGCAAATGAGAGGAAGCGTTATCGATTAAAGCTCGAGCCGTAAAAGTCCGGGTGGCAATATCAATGCGACTGCCGATGCTAACCAATTCACCCGAGAATGTTTTTCCAGGCCAAGCTGGAGTGGTGCTCGATACCGCTGCACCGACCCCAACTTTTGCAAGATGCATTTCAGGAATAGCAAAATCCAACTTCAACTGACGTATGTCATCCAGTTCGGTAATGATAGTTCCAGGTGTAACTAATGCGCCCTCGCTTACCCTTCTAAAACCAAGTAAACCATCAAACGGTGCGAGAATTACCCGATCACTGAGCCGTACCGCAATGACTTCTAATCGCGCTCGGCCCGTCTTCACTTTGGCCAAGGCTTCATCTAGCTCAGGAGCGGTAACAATCTTCTTTCCTAACTTCTTTAATCGTTCTAATTGCAATTCACTTTCGCCCAAATTGGCTTGCGCCTCTCGCAGCTCCGCACGCTGCGCCGCGTTAGTTAGCTCAATTAGTACGTCGCCTGTCTTAACATATTGTCCATCTTCAAAGTGAATACCCATCACCTGGTCGGTCACTTTTGCGGTTATCGTCACAGATTCGACTCCTTTGAGCGTACCTACCGATTCGACACGGTCGGAGACCAATACTTGTTTAGCAATCCAGATCATAACGCTCGTTGCCGGGCGTTTATTCTTGACGTCAATTCGCGCGTCAGATGAATCGCTTCCACAAGCAGTTAACGCCAAGACCAGGCAAACGACAAAAGCGTTAAAAAAGTACTTCCTCAAAATATAGGTGCTCCGAGATTATTCGTAGGGAAAAACGCCAGCGGCGCTGTACTTAAGTCACATTCTATTCGACAAGAAGTAGCAAACGAGACAAGAAATCAGCTTATGTCGAAACGAAATGCCAATAACGACTATTTTAACTTCGCGCCGCCTCAACAATAGTGATAGTAGTTAATGCTTATCGCGCCGAGATTTCATAAGCGCGACGGTGCTACGTACCGTTCCATTTCTCAGTACGACCTTGAAATCCCTACGCAATGGGATTTCATAAGCGGACCTAGTTTACTACGCTTCACTCAGTTTATTTCTACAAAAAAAACTTTTTTTTGTTACAACACGTTAACAAATTTCATGCGCTCGTCATTATGTTCAATTTAGACACAATACTCACTATTATCGGAAGATCCAAGCGTATCAAACGTTTTTACAGTGGAGCGTAATCATACGGAGATTCGGAGATTCTCAGCTAATCATTAATGCGATTTTTGCATAACAGTTTTCCATCAAAGAATTAGGCGGTTATTCTAACCCTAGCTCACTAGTGCTGACGAAGGCATCATTCCCCGCCTAATGCAACATTGGTAGACTGTCAGACGGGCGATAAGGTATAGCGGTAATAGACTGAACTCTAGGTTATTACCTTGTTAAAGCGATTTTTAGAACTTCAACCTCTGATGGCTATTGTCCAATTTCTGTGTTTCCAAATTGTGTTTGGTCAAGCCGGTTTCTCGCAGGAATTATTAATAGCCACTCGACTACAATTAAATTGGGAACCCATGCCAACCAGGCGACAACAGGATAGGCCTCTTCAAAACTTAGCCCAAACCCCGCTTGCAGTAGTGGTAGGTGAATTCGCAACATCACTGCACCAAAGGTAAGCGAGAAATTCCGAATCATCCATTCTTGATGCTGTTCTACTGCGCCTTTTTTTATTGACACATACGCCATCGCAGCACTGTAAAGCCACAAAACGGCAAGCATTCCAAACCCCAACTTGGCGACCGGTCCACCGTTGGCACTAAAAGCCAGCAGCAATCCGGCAATACCGCCAATTAATACACAGACCAAATAAATTTTACCCATTAGTCGATGAAATTGTGGATACTTCTTTCTAATGCCGGATTGAAACTGCAACGCACCAATACTAAGACACAGCCCACCTCCAATAATATGGCCCCAGGCAGACAACGGAGTAGATGAAAATCTTATTTTTAAATCCTGATTGATCGCATCGATAAAAAAGAAAGACAAGGCATAAGCGCCTATCATTAGAGAAAGTAAAAACATTAGTGCCCAAGAAGATGCTTTGAACCAATATTTCATAAAGTCACGATACTCCCGAGAAATTGCGATAATTCGATAAGAGAAATATTCGCTATACAAAGATTAGACTTGCCCGATTCGGCATTTTTTCCTTATCGAGTAGTGGGATTCTTATTTTCTGTCCCCATGCTTTTTGCTTTTTATTTCCTGTTTTATAATTCCAGTCTATCTGCTACCTGTCTTTCTATTCGCGGGGGAAATAATCACAATGTTGTTGCAACATAGTCTCAATCACCTTGCCAATTTGCGGGGCGTTTTTCCATCCACGCACTAACGCCTTCGTTGTAATCGGGATGCCTTGCCATCTCTTTTAGTAAGCGCTCACTGTCCTGTACCGATTCTGCCACACTGCGGTGCCAATCACGGTAGAGCTGTCGTTTTGTTTCTCGTAATGATCCAGGAGACGCGGACTTCGCCATTTCTCGAGCGTAGCTATATACTTCCTCAAGCAGTGCCTCCGGGCTCAACAATTTGTTCAGAAACCCCATTTCCATTGCCTCTTCAGAGCTAAAGACACGACAAGAAAGCAGCAAATCATTAGCATTGGTTACGCCTATCTGTCTCGGAAGAATCCAGGATAAACCGTATTCTGCTGGAAAATTAAAACGGCCGTGAGCTGCTGTGAACTTCGTTCCTTGCACTGCAAAGCGCAAGTCACAAAATGCAGCAAGAACCAAACCTACTCCTGCCGCAGCACCGTTTATCGCCGCTATAATGGGTTTACTAATACCGAAGTGGTAGGCAAACGTGGCGTCAAAATTCGGGTCCAGACCATATCCTGGAGTTGCGATATCCGCTTCGATACCCGCGTCGTACTCGCCTTGCTCCGATATTTTTTCCAAGCCACTCAAGTCGGCGCCAGCGCAAAATGCCGCGCCATTGATGTCTCCCGTCACAACAATGACTCGTACGTGTCGATCGCTCTCTGCCTGTGCAAGACACCATCGATACTCGGTATGCATACGGCCTGTCCATGCGTTGCGACGTTTCGGTCGTGACAAAGTAATGGTAGCAATCGCATCGCGAACGGCATATTGCGTTGACTTGAGGTTCATCTGTCCACCCTTGTTATTTAATTTTGTGGTCATTGTCGAACATCCACTCAAAATAGTGAAG
>JBLHNZ010000236.1:0-6279 GCA_047623245.1 Oceanicoccus sp.
GTGTGTCTGCATAGGTTGTTAGGGACGTTGAGCAGAGGATTAAGCTAGCGGCGGCGCCAGTCGCAAGTGTTTTGTAGTTCATTGTAAAGTCCAGTAGTGCTCGATGAATACGAGGTAGTGACATTATTAGTGTAAGGTCGTTCAGAGTTTAGTTGCTCGTCGCCTCTGATTCGCTAGCCATGCAAGATTTTTGCGACGTCCTTGGCAAAATAAGTCAGAATACCGTCGGCTCCTGCGCGTTTAATGGAGAGTAAGGATTCAAACATAACGGGCTCTTTTTCCAGCCAGCCATTTTGGAAAGCAGCCATGTGCATGGCGTACTCGCCGCTGACTTGATAGACAAATGTAGGCGCGCCTAGTTCATCTTTTACGCGACGAACAATATCAAGATACGGCATGCCCGGCTTAACCATCAGCATATCGGCTCCCTCGGCAAGATCTAGTGCGCATTCGTGCAGGGCTTCATCACTATTAGCAGGGTCCATCTGATAACTGTACTTGTCGGCGCCTTTTAGGTTGTCGGCAGAGCCGACTGCATCTCGAAAAGGGCCGTAATAGCTTGAGGCATATTTTGCTGAATAGGCGAGAATTTTACAGTTAACGAAGCGATTGGATTCGAGAATGGAGCGTATTGCACCAATTCTACCGTCCATCATATCTGACGGCGCGACAATATCGGCACCGGCCTGTGCATGGGATAGCGCTTGTTTCACCAAAGTGTCTACAGTGATGTCATTTAATACGTAACCATTGGGGTCGAGTATACCGTCCTGCCCGTGGATCGTGAATGGGTCGAGAGCAACATCGGTAATAACACCGAGTTCGGGGGCCGCATCCTTCACTGCTTTAACCGCGCGTTGTGCCAAACCGTCGGGATTGAATGCTTCTTCTGCATGTTCTGATTTTGCATCAGCGGGAGTTACAGGAAATATAGCGATGGCCGGTACACCGAGGCTGGCAAGTAGCTTTGCTTCTTTTGCTAAAAGGTCGATACTAAGGCGTTCGATGCCGGGCATGGAAGCAATGACTTCTTTACGATTGCGACCTTCGATTACAAATACTGGATAAATTAAATCATCAACAGTCAGCTGTGTTTCGCGCATGAGGCGTCTGGAAAAGTCACTGGACCGCATTCTTCGCATACGTGTATTCGGAAAGGAGCCTCGGTGTAGTGATTTTGTCATTGTATTACTCTCAGTGCTTTTTGGTCGGTTTTGGAAAACTATAAGATAGATATAAGATAGCTTTAGGAAAACTACAGCTTAACTACAGCTTAACTACAGCTTAACTACAGCCCGACTACAGCTTTACAGTACAGCTATAGGGTAAATAGAGGAAAGACTGAATATTCTGCGTATAGAAACAATGGTAATACTCCATTTCTATACGCCCTTCTTTTACCGAAACTGCTTAATTGTGGAGGTTCATAACGCTGCGAAAGATTTTTTCGCGGCTTCTAATGTGTACTGTATATCGTTGTCGGTATGTGCCGCAGACATAAAGCCGGCTTCATAGGAAGCCGGTGCGAGATAAACTCCGGCATCCAACAAACCGTGGAAAAATTTGTTGAATCGATCTGTATTACAAGCCATAACTTGCTGATAATTTGTGATTGTGTCTGTTTCCTTGAAATCTTCGCCTACGAAAAAACCACCAAACATTGAGCCAACATGGTTGGTCGTAAAGGGAACGCCAGCTTCTTTGGCAGCTTTCTCTAAGCCTTCGGCCAGCAATGTCGTCTTGTTAAAGAGCGGCTGATAGAAGTTTTCCTGTTGAATGGCGTTGAGCTGTGCAAGACCTGCGGCCATCGCAACTGGATTGCCGGATAATGTCCCAGCTTGGTATACGGGGCCAAGAGGAGCGATGTATTCCATTATTTCCCTTTTGCCACCGAAAGCTCCAACCGGCATGCCACCGCCTATCACTTTGCCCAAAGTGGTAAGATCCGCTTCAATGTTGTAATAGCCCTGTGCGCCGGTAAGGCCCAAACGAAAGCCTGTCATCACTTCATCGATGATGAAAACGCTACCGTATTGTGTACATTGCTCTCTTATTGCTTCCAAAAAACCAGGCACCGGGGGGACACAATTCATATTTCCAGCGACGGGTTCGACAATGACGCACGCGACTTGCTCCCCGATGTCGCTAAACGCCTGTTTGATACCTTCAATGTCATTGTAGGTTAAGGTGATGGTGTGGTCTGCCAAGGCTACGGGTACACCTGGAGAACTCGGGACGCCCATCGTTAGCGCGCCGGACCCAGCTTTAATCAGTAACGAATCTGAGTGTCCATGGTAGCAGCCTTCAAACTTTATGATTTTATCTCTACCGGTATAACCTCGTGCCAGGCGGATCGCACTCATGGTAGCTTCTGTGCCGGAGTTGACCATTCTGACCAAATCCATATTCGGCATGATTTGGCATAATGTTTTTGCTAGCTCGGTTTCGACTTCGGTGGGCGCACCGAAGCTCAATCCCGATTTCATCTTTTCAGCAACGGCAGCCTGAATAGCTGGGTGTGCGTGGCCCAAAATCATCGGGCCCCACGACAGCACATAGTCGATATAACGTTTTCCTTCAGGATCGAAAATATAGGGACCTTCGGCGCGTTCGATGAAAACGGGCGTTCCTCCAACGGCTCGAAATGCGCGTACGGGGGAGTTAACACCACCGGGGATATACTGTTTGGCTTGTTCAAAAAGTTGTTCTGAAGTAGTCATGAGTTTTTTCGATTATTGAGTGAAAGAAATTATGTAGCTCCGCATGTTATCACGGCCTAAATCTACGGTTATTATCACGGCTTATCATGAAGCTGGGAAGGAAAAAATACGTTTATTTTACAGCAATGGTAACGCCAGGATAGATCCTGACGTTAATGGGTATGGGCAGACGTGTGTTTAGTGTCGAAAGTTACCTGCACCAATGCATTCTATCAGGTAACAAATCCCCCATTCCGACTCTTTTGGCTTGCTTGAGTGATTTCCAGGTGAACTGTTGTGCCTGTTGAATGGATTCGGAGGTACTGATGCCGTGAGCAAGGTATCCACTGAGAGCTGCGCTTAGTGTATTTCCGGCACCGAGGAAACTATTGGGTAAACGTTGCCATACGTATTTCTGGTAGTGATTGTCCGAGTACCAATGGTTGGTGATCTCGACAGTCGCATTGGCCGCGTTTGCTCCAGTTACCAAAATATTCCGGCAGCCAGAGTCCATTAATTGCTGGGCGCAGGCCGATACAGTGTCAGCTTCCGGGGCCAGAAGTAGTGCTTCTTCGTGGTTTAACATGAGAACGGTTGATTTCGATAACATCAAACTACGAATGACGTTTATTAGGTGCTCTCCGTCCTGATTGATAATGTTTGGGTGCAGTACAACGGGGATTTCAGGATAATCATTGATGATAGTGGAAACCGCTTCGGCAATGGCTGTACTTGCCAGGTCACTAATCTTTATCACGTCAACTTTCATGTCTTCCAAGACAGCGCGAATTTGACCTATCAATAATATATTGTCCGTTATCTGGCTGTCTTTGAGCTCCGATGTGTCCCGAGCTGATAATTTGCTGATTATCGGCGTGCAGTGACAGCCTAAGCTACTCAGCGTCTCGATGTCAGCTGAGATTCCACCTCCACCACTTGGGTCAAGATTCGATATACTCATGACAATCGGTGCGTTTGTCATTTGTTTTCGCATAGTAAAATCCTTTTTAAAAAGGTTTAACTACTACTAATATAACGACTGCGAATAATACGAATACTGGTAGTTCGTTAAACCATCGAAAAAAAACATGGCTGCGTTGTCGGTTATTTACTCTGAGTTTTTTGATATACTCGCCACAAACTAAATGGTAGATAAGCAAAATGACAACAAGCGCTAGTTTACAATAAAACCATGCAGATTCCGTATAGTATGACCAATTATAGCTGACTAGCCAAATTCCAAAAAAGAATGTTAGCACCACAAACATGGTCATAAATTTATATAGTTTCTGTTCCATCATGCTGAGATGGTCTTGAGTCGTTTGATCATCGGCCATGGCGTGGTAAACGAATAATCGTGGTAAATAGAAGATACCGGCAAACCAGCAAACGACAGCGATAATGTGAAAGGCCTTAACCCAAAGCATGATTTTGCGACTCCTGAATGTAATTACTCGTTGTGGAAGAGATTATGTTATTTTTGTGGGGTGTTATTGTAGCGCTCAATATCCTTGCGAGTCACAATCCCGTAATCGGGAAATGATCCCGAAATATAGCCAGTCACAAATACCGCCTCTGCGTCGTGTTCGTTCATCGAATACAGGGCTTCACGTAAAGTCGCTTGAATGTGTATTTTGATGATTGAGTGCGAGACCGTACAAATATCGAGCAGTGAAATAGCACCGTCCGGGTTTTCGTTTATGGCATTTTCCAGCTTTTCGCCAAGGTCAGCTCGATAAATTAGGCGCATATCGAGTCCGTCATCGGCAGTAATGACGTAAGCGTGATGGGGTTTTGTCAGTAGTATTTTTGCATCTTCACTCGACACGGAACCCTTGGTCATATGAATATTACGCTGCATGAGCGTTGCTACGCTTGACCGTTGTAAGCCAAGGCTGACGGGGTCAGTGGGTAGAAATAGCTTTAAATGTTGAATGACCGTTTGGTGGGCCGACCGTTGCTTAAAAATCTCACTGTTGGTTATTGAGGCAATGCTGATGGCCAGCATGGCAGGAAAAATAATGGTAGGATTTTGGGTTAGCTCAAGTACTGTCATCAAGGCAGCAAGTGGCGCATTTAAAACGGCGCCCATCATTGCGCCCATTCCGATCATTACGTAGAAGCTACCGCCAGTCGCTAATTCGGGAAATATTGACGATCCCATCGCTGCCATCACGCCGCCAATACAGGCGCCTATATACAAGCAGGGGCCGATAATTCCAATAGGCATTCCTAGTCCGCAGCTAAACGCCGAGGCTATTAATTTGGTGCCAATCATCGCAGCCATAACGACTAAAGCAATGTCGCCTGACAACATCGCATTAACGCTGTCGTATCCGGTCCCCATTATCTGCGGAGCGATGAGTGCACAGCAACCGGTCACGAGACCGGCGAGTGCCATTCTTTGGAGAATGGGGCGCTCTGAGAGGCTAATGCCCATTTTCAAAACCATGATAAACATTGCAGCGCAACCGCCAATAAGTAGCCCAAGTAGAGCAATGTAAGGTAGCTCCCATAAAGAAGCCATCTGCGCAGTCGGTACAATAAAAGTAGCTTGAGAACCATACACGGCGCGGGTAACAGTGGTCGCGGTAAGCGCGGAAAGAATTACCGGCGTGAATCCAGCAATACTGTATTCCATCATCACGACTTCCATAGCGATAATAACGCCGGCGATGGGAGTGTTAAAGGATGCTGCAATGGCCGCTGCGGTGCCGCAGCCGACCAAAATACGGATGCTGTTGTTTGGCAGTTTGAGTTTTTGTCCAAGAAAGCTACTCGCAGCGGCTCCCAGATGGATAGCCGGCCCTTCTCTGCCAGCAGATTGCCCGGTAATAATGGCAAAGGCCCCGCCAAAAAATTGTATCAGGGCATTTTTCATCGGCATATGACCATCGTGAGCATGTAGATGTGTGATTACATGAGGGACTCCGGTGCGAAGGTTTTCTTTGCTAAAATTTCTTAAAACCAGGCCAATAATGATAGCGCCGCCCAGCGGTAGTGCAAAATGCGCCCATACCGGAAGTGACTCGTACCCTTCCGAGTCACGATTGGGGAGCCACAAAGTTGGCGGCCATTCGATTAAAAAGCGAAATCCCAGAGAGACGAGCGCGGTACTGAGCCCCGCAAGAACACCGAGGATAGAAAACTGTATCAATGAATCATTGTTGGCTAAATTAAGCCGGAATTTGTTCAGCCAAACATGAATCATTTCATCCGCCTTACACACAGAACCAGCATTGAAATATTTTTTATAAGAAAATTAATAGAGATGTCCTTAAGGTTTATACTTACCTATTGATTTAATTCATTTATTATAGGCATTCTTGTCTTTGTGTAGCTAGCTGGATTTTACATTATAGGCTATTACAGAGAGTTTTTGAGTCATTGAGGTGGCAAAGTGGTTAAAGTGGGTATAGTAGGCGGTACCGGTTATACCGGCGTTGAGTTGCTGAGGATGTTAGTTCACCATCCTCAGGCAGAGGTTGTGGCGATTACTTCGAGGGCGGAAGAAGGGCTTCGCGTTGACGAGCTGTACCCAAGTTTACGCGGGCATTTGGATATTCGCTTCTCTCACCCT
>JBLHNZ010000237.1:0-6249 GCA_047623245.1 Oceanicoccus sp.
AGAAAAGATCAAGACGAATTTTATCCCCTCAAATTCCCCCTCATTGGTTTTCGATACGGATTTACCTCTGTTGGAAGAAAGCTCTTACCTTGTCAATTGGATTGCATTGGGCGGCGATGGGCATAAAGTAAAAGGCAAATTGAGCTTTGTGGTAGAGCTTCAGAAGAGCAGTCGAATGAAGAATACTGACAAAAAAACGTTGGAAGCAGCAACGTACTGACTTCTTCTGGCATGAATACATGGAACAAGTATGGAACTCAGTCTTTGGATACTGCCAATACTGATCGCTAAGCTACTCATCTACATCGGAGTTAGCGCAGCGGTGGGTGGTGTATTTGTGTCCTATTTAATTCCGGACAATACGGCTGTACGCCGGCCAGTCAAACTTTACATTTGTCTGTTTCTAAGTTTTGCGTTGATATCAACGGTACTTGATTTCTTTTTGCAGGTCGGTGTTTTCTCTGAACGAGGAATATCCGGCATGTGGGACTCAGACATAGCAAGTATATTGTGGAGTTCTAATGTTGGCGACGTAGCGCTATACCGCTTCACGGGATTTGTAATAGCGTTGGTTGCGCTCGTTACAAGAGACTTTCTAATAAGAAGAGAGTGTTTTTCAGTCAGTAAAAAAATGATGTTGGCATCTGTGCACTTTTCAGCTGCGGTCCTCTTGGTAAGCTCTTTTCGTCTTGTCGGACATACGGCAGAAATGGCAATAATTTTTCATTACTTAATATCGCTTCATGTGTTTGTGGCTGCCTGGTGGATGGGCGCGTTGTGGCCATTATGGCTGTTGTGCCGCGTAGGCCCCGGGCCGCTACTGCAGCCACTAATGATTCGATTCGGACAATATGCCGTTGTCTTTGTTTCTATTTTGCTGATATGCGGCGGTATCCTAGCGATGCAACTTATCAGTTCGATTAGCGACCTTATATCGACTACTTACGGGCAATTGATTGTGGCGAAACTATTCGCCGTTGTAGTGATTTTGTTGGTAGCTATACGGCACAAATTTCGTTTGGTACCAAAGCTTCTGGACGGCGGGAATGCAGTAAAAGCCTTGTCTCGCTCAATAGAAATCGAGATGCTGGTAGGTCTAGGAATATTCTTGATAACTGTAGTCTTCACGAATGTGGTAGGTCCCGAACATGCTATGCGTTGATTGATGTCGGGGGCAAAGAGTAATCTACGTCTAACTATCCGACCACGATACGACGGGCTTTTTGGTTTTTTAAGGAAGTTCCCCGTTATGCGTGTTCAGTTATTAGCATTCGACGCTACAACTTTTGATCAACTTCCAAGAGAAAATCAAGAGAGAACTTTTGCAGCGAATACTCTTTGAGCTCAAGGTAGCTTATAAGATTAGCGAGCGCCGACCAGTACTAGACAGCAAGGCGCAGTTTAGCCTTGCTATCTAACGGAGTTACTTTGCTATCGAGGGGTCCAATATTTTCTTGAGTTCTCTCTTTAAGAATTTTCCATTGGCATTTCTAGGAAGAGATTCATCTAGTACCCATATGTAGCGGGGAGCTTTATGTTTTGCACCGTGTTTCAGACAAAACTCACGAATGTCAGCAGCTGTGGATGAAGATCCGTCCTTTAGGACGATCGCTACACCAACTTCTTCTCCCAGTCGGTCGTCATCGACCCCAAAGACAGAGCATTCAGCGATATCGGGCATGTTATAGATGATAGATTCTACTTCCGCACAATAGATGTTTTCTCCGCCTCGTAAGACCATGTCTTTGACGCGGTCGACAATGAAGATAAACCCATGTTCGTCGATACGTGCCACATCGCCTGTATGCAACCAGCCATCAATGATGCTTTCAGCAGTAGCTTCTACCCGATTGATATAGCCCTTTATTACGGGTGCACCTTTAACTAACAGTTCACCGACTTCGCCTATAGCCACTTCGGCCCCTTCGCTATCGATACATTTGGTTTCAAAGTTGGGCATAGCAGGGCCGCAACTGTCGGGTTTGTCGACAAAAAAATCGCCGCTGATCGATGTAATGATTCCACAGGTTTCGGTCATACCGAAGCCCGTGTTGGGGCGTGCTGTTGCCACTGCCTTATCTATTTTGGCAACGAGATCAGGTTGCAATTGGGCGCCACCTCCGCCGAGGGTTAACAAGGTACTAGTGTCATATTTCTCGAAGTCTGGATGGGCGAGAATTTCCCTCGACATGGTTGGAACGCCGCTGACAGACGTGATCTTTTCTTTCTCGATAAGTCTTAACGCTTCGCCTGCGTCCCACCGGTACATGTGAATTAGCTTACCTCCGGTGAGGGTGTTCCCGTGTGCTAAGCAATTGTTGGCGGTAACGTGGAATAGTGGTGTGGTTATTAGTGCAGAGCCTATTGGAGCATCTTCGGGGTTAGGTAATTCCACATTCTTGAATCTGGCAACGGCTGTTGGGAATACTGCAGCAGAGAAAGCAAGATTCATTAAGTTGTTAACGCATCCGCGATGAGTAAGCTGAGCGCCTTTAGGGTTGCCGGTAGTGCCTGAGGTGTAAAAAATACAGGCGTCGTCATCAGGTTGAACGTCCGCGTCCGGAAGCGCAGCCTCCGTTTCTGTCAGTTCTGAAAATGGAATGACGTTTGCGTGCTCAGATGTTGTTCTTACACCGACAATAGTTAGGTCGGAAAACGAGTCCTGAATTTCGCTAAATCTGTCTAATCGTTCTTGGTCACACACCATCAATTTCGGGTTTGAATCTTTCAGCGCGTAAGCCATTTCAGGCGCTATCCACCAGGCGTTCATTCCTACTGCAGCAATGCCTTGCGAGGTACATGCCCAATAGGTCAACAGCCATTCTGGGTAATTTCGCATGGCTATTGCAACTCGATCACCGGGACCAATGCCCTGACTACGCAGCCACGCTGCAATTGACGCAACTTCTTTATGGGCGCGGGCATATGTCCAACGTTCGTCTTGGTATACTAGGTAATCCCGATCGGCAAATTGCTGCGACATTAACCAGACATCCCTCAAGCTGCTAGGTGCGTTCACGTAGGCCTTTATTTTCTCTCCACGTACCTCCACCTTTGCGATTTCAAAGGCCGCATCTTTAGCGGTCAATTCTGACCACGTTTCTTGTAGTTCTTTGTACATCTTGTGGAACCTCGGTAGCTAGGTTGATTGTTTTTATCGGCGTAAAATCCTGATGACGAGTTTGGCGCGCATAGGGATACAAATAATAGGGTATTAGTCGCTCTGTGAGACGTTTTGGAGGGTGGTTTTTCCCGCATTTCCATCTATTTATTATTTACCCCGGCACTTTAGCAGATAAGCGGTGGGCTTGAAAAGTACGTTGTTAATTGTGGCTAGTGTATCTCGAACATTTTGATTTCGATGAAAAACGGGTAATTGCCTTCATCACAAACGGTATTGCGATACGCTTCGCTCTACAGGGGAAATGTCAACATGTCTATGTTTGTGTTCGAAGCGAAGAACCTGAGTTTGATTTCAGAGGCTAAAGACGTTAAGGCCCATCGTAAGCGTGGATTCTGTCTATTAGATTTCTGATGAAAATGGCTGTTTGTTTTTTGATCTATGAGTGTCGTGGATAGAGCGTAACTATTTTGTGGGTTTTGGTTTCTAATGCCATCCGAAAAATAAGCTCGATGACAAATATGAAATTGTTGCAAAGAGGGGCCACATTTGCGGATAAATACTAGGGATCGCTAAAAAATATTGACACATTTTTTCCCGGGTCTTATTTCCGGGTCTTAGAGGTTTCGTGAGTCACATATATTGCCTAACAGTAGCTATAGAACACAGTATGGCTAAGGAAGTGTAATCTAACTAGAGCGAACGTTTGCGGTTGCATTGGGGCTCTGCTAGTCTGTTGATACTTTTGTGTCCGTTGGTAGCTTCGTGCTTTCGATGTGTCTATACACCATCCCGTCATATATCGTTCAAGGTAATTTTGTATGAGTAAATTTCGACCGCTATTAGCGGCCTCAATCGCCGCCTCTCTATTAGTATCAGCGTGTCAAGTGGCAGATAATTCGTCAATGTCTGAGGGCTCTGCCACAGGTATTGTGAATGCGAGTCAATCGAGACAGGAGGAAACTCGTTGGAAAATTACCGGTAATTCTAGAACAGATACCAATACTGCGATTAGCGCTTTGCAAGTAGGTAAAGCGGAAGAAGCTAGAAAACTGTTACAGTCCGCGACTCAGCAGGGAAGAGTCGATTCTCGGGCTGTCAGTTTACTGAAACAGATTGATACCGGCCCCAATGCTTTTTTTGGAGAAAATTATTTCGAATATACGGTAAACACAGGTGAATTTCTATCGACAATATCTAAGCGATTTTTAGGTGATCCATTGTTGTTTTTTGCTCTTGCGCGATATAACGGCATTGAAAATCCTAGTCGAATTAATGCCGGTATGACTATACGGATACCCGGTGAACGTCCCGAGGAAGGAATGGTAGAAGCCGACTCAGACTCCAATGCTGATTCCGAGTCAGATATGTCCTCCGAATTGGCAGTAACTGAGGACTCTTTCGAGGAGGAGTTGGCTGGGGATGTCGCCTTAGACGAAGAGTTGCTTGGAAATGTTCCCGTAGACGAGGAGCTCGGTCAGGTTACAGAGTCTGTTGAAGTAGTCGATAACGCCTTGTCTAGAATATTACAGCTGCAGTCTTTGTATGAATCGCAAGATTATCAAATGTTATTGGAGATGGCGCAAACTTCCCCCAAAGACGAGCGAGAGAAATTCTGGATCGAAGATTCTGCGTTAACCCTATCGTTAAGACAGGAGCGCAAGGGCAACTATCCTGCTGCACTAGCGACGATCAATAGGGGCATTGAATTGATCGGTACGTATGATTCTTTAGTTGATAGCCTCTCCTTAGTAACGGACAAAAACGAGGCGGATTTGCTACTTGTCGAAGCTCTTAAAGGTGGTTCTAGTCTAGAGCAATATACATTGCTGCAGCGAGCCGAAGAAATACATCCTTCTGTATCAGCTGAAAACGATAATTACACCGCTTTGAGAGAGCAGCTGATTAACCAGTTCCACAAGGAAGCTATGCTGGCATTTCGCCAACAAAGGCTGGCCGAAGCCATTGAGCTTTGGGAGCAAGTATTGGATCTGGACAGTAACAATGAACTGGCCATTGTTCACAAAGCTCGTGCTGAAAACTTACAGAAAAAACTAAAGGACATCAATTAATACTATTGAGGTTCTTTTGAATTTTGTACGCTCTTTTTAGGGTTAATTTTGCTAAGCTGTGTGTTCTGTCAATGGCCACAGCTAATTCCCACATACCGATCGCCTTGTCGACGCTACCGCGGAACAGCTTCTTACCTTCTAAATACAAATTTTCTGCTACCGACTGGCGTAAGGGTTTGAGGTCAGTTTGTTTCCCTTCCCATTCATTTTTTATCACAAGTAGTAGTTTTCCGGCTGTTACCCATTCGTCTTTAGCAATCAGTTTGTGAATTCTGTCCATGTTCGCAGCCATCAAAGAACGATCGATTTCATCTTGCACCGGATTGGAGATAACAGGTTCGACGGTGTCTTTCGGAGGTGTCTTGACCGCTATTTGTGCAGTCGTTGATTTGATTCGAGACATTTCTTCGAGTATGTCATGAGCATCTTCCAGCAGGGCCATTTCCTCTGCCGTTTTGTCGGTTCGCAACTCGTCAATTGCCGCCTTGTAACCTGGTTTATACCTCAATTGTTTTTTTATGCAATGGTGACGGCGGGAGATATTTTTCGTTTGATTTTTGCAATTACGGGCTTTATCAAACAGTATTTGCCGACGCTGCTCTATAGTATCGAGAAGCGTTTTTGCTTCTTGCGAAGGCTCAAGCGCTACCCACGCTTCAGCCATTGTTTGAGCCTCCTGAAATTGTTCATTCTTAAACGACTGCATCGCATTTGACTTGAAAAACAGGACGGCTTCCGCGACCTTGGGCTGACTGGTATTTAATGACTGGCAAGCACTTAAACAAACCAGGAAAAATGATTGCAGTATTACTTTAAGGAGCCAGTTCACTTCGATTTCTCTCGATAATATTGATAAAACTCTGTAAATCTCTGTTTCCGAATACCTGGTAACGACTTAACGTAAACGGAGATGAATAGCTACTGACACTGGCGGACGATACAGTCAGACCAAGTTTGTGATTAGTCTGAGACAGATGTTCGATGACTCTGGGATTCACTTCGCCATAAGGGTAGGCAAAATAGTGTTCTCGCTGGGGAGAAAGAATACGACTGAGC
>JBLHNZ010000238.1:0-6230 GCA_047623245.1 Oceanicoccus sp.
TATCGTAAAACTCATAAAGCCAACCCACTGCTCAAAGCATTTTGTAAACCAACGACATTAAAGATAATTAATGTCACGAAACACTGTCAGTATGGACCAATTTTAAAAAATGTACAAAAAACGGGCAGTAAAAGGGCGAAATTGTGAGCGTTGACCGGTTTTTTCTATAGAAATCTTGTTTCTTTAATGTCTGAACAACAATAATAGAGCGAGATCAAACATGAAAAAGAATCAGAGACTCTAATGTTGAATAATGGGGCCATCGTCGACAATATTAGAATATTATCCCACTATGGATTTAAAGAACCGCAATTTACCGGCTCTCATTATATCAATGATTCCACCTTTTTTGCTTTCACTAATCTTTATTGTGGGAACTCGCGGCAGCGAATCCCCACCGATTCAAAATTCGTCGTGGCGTGCGGCTTAGGATGAACCGGAACGCGGTGGAGTGGCTAAAAATCTGCTTGACCTGGCGCCCTTGGGAACGGGATGACGTCTCTAATATTTTCCATGCCTGTAACATAACTAATCAAGCGCTCAAACCCTAAGCCAAAGCCCGCATGAGGAACGGTTCCATATCGACGTAAGTCACGATACCAGCCAAGCTCCTCACCGAGACCTTGCTCTGCCATCCGCATATCTAAAACGTCTAAACGCTCTTCTCTTTGACTACCGCCAATGATTTCTCCAATGCCGGGTGCTAATACATCCATTGCTGCTACTGTCTTATTGTCATCATTAAGGCGCATATAGAACGCCTTAATATCTTTTGGATAATTCATCAAAATCACCGGAGCCCCTACGTGCTCTTCACACAAGAAACGCTCGTGTACCGACTGTAAATCTAACCCCCATTTAACCGGGAATTCAAATTTCTTACCCGATTTCTCCAAAATAGAAATAGCATCGCCATAATCCATTCTTACAAAGTCTGCCTCGACAACCGACTGCAGTCGCTGCAAGCAATTTTTGTCGACAAACTGGTTAAAGAAACCAATGTCATCGGGGCACTTTTCAAGCACTGCCCGAAATAGATATTTTAAAAAATCTTCGGCCAACGCGGCGTCGTCACTTAAATCGGCAAATGCAATTTCTGGTTCGACCATCCAAAACTCGGCCAAATGGCGGCTTGTATTAGAATTTTCGGCACGAAAAGTTGGCCCAAACGTATAGACTTTTGATAGAGCCAGACAATAGGCCTCGGCATTTAACTGCCCCGAAACTGTCAAAAAAGATTCCGCACCAAAGAAATCCTGAGTAAAATCAATACCACCGTCAAGGGATCGAGGTAGGTTTGCCAAGTCCAAATTACTAACTCTGAACATTTCTCCCGCGCCCTCACAGTCACTAGCTGTGATTATTGGTGTATTTATCCACTGAAATTCACGTTCAAAAAAATAATTATGAACAGCATTGGCCAAAACTGTTCGTACTCTTGATATCGCACCGAAGGTATTTGTTCGAGGTCGTAAATGTGCAACCGTACGTAAGTACTCGAAGCTATGTCTTTTCTTGGCGATAGGGTATGTTTCCGGATCATCAACCCAACCTACGATCTCAACAGAAACTGCCTGAATTTCGAAGGCCTGACCTTTGCCCTGTGATGGCACTAACAGTCCGCCGACTTTTACTGCACAGCCGACTCCTGCATTAATAATTTCCGATTGGTAATTATCGAGCTCTGCCGGTATAACAGCCTGGATCGTATCAAAGCAGCTCCCGTCGTGAATAGCCATAAACGAAATACCCGCCTTGGAATCGCGACGACTGCGAATCCAGCCCCTAACGGTCACTTCTGAGGACTCAGCAACACTCCCGGACAGTAGCTGCTTAACGGACGAAACTGAAAAAGACGCTGACGATGCCATAATAACTTGCCCTAAAATTTACTGGAATAAACCGATTTCATTGTTAGTAGGAAATGATAACAATTTTTCCACAAGGTAGCATTATGTGTAACACACCAGACGACCTTTAGATTTTCAAAGTACTAGCCAGATATTGGAAGGACCGAACACCCACAGTGAAGCTCATCGATATAACCGGTAAGAGCCGAATGGATTCCACTCTAAAGATTGGGACGCAAGGGGACCGTCGACGGCTGCCGGGACCATAATTCTTTTTTTTGCGAGAGACATTCAGCTCTTATACCTTCAGGTTTGCAATTTTTTCAGGCGGCAATAGCACTATCTGTTTTATTCGGGTGCAAGTGAGTGTTATGATCTTGCACCTTGCAGACAGTGCATTGCTGCAAAACCAAATTTATAACCGAAATATAATGAACCCTGGCTGTAATTTGACCGAACCCCAGTTTATTTTCAAGAGGGCAAGGGACAACAAAATATTTACAGCCGCATTGTGATGGAGACCAAACCATGAGCGACAATATCGTTCACGCAACTGACGCAAATTTTGAAACCGAAGTACTTGGCGCCGAAATACCTGTACTTGTTGATTTTTGGGCCGAATGGTGTGGCCCCTGCAAAATGATCGCTCCGGTTTTAGCAGAAGTTGCGGATGAATACGCCGGTAAAATCAAAGTTTGCAAGGTAGACGTTGACGCCAATACAGAAATCGCACCAAAGTTTGGAATTCGCGGCATTCCAACATTAATGATATTTAAAAACGGTAATGCCGAGGCAACGAAAGTTGGAGCCATTTCTAAAACTCAGCTATGTGAGTTTATAGACGGCGCTCTATAAAACCTACCACGAAGCCTTTATTCGGTAATTATCACCAACAAAGGCTTGCTACGCTCGCTCATCAATGCTACATTTACGCCATCTGTCGAGTCCGGCAGCTCTCATAGATAAAAAATTCTGAAAAATCTAGTAAATCACTTTCTAAAGCTTAATAAACGCGAGAAAACTCAGTTGCGTGTCCGCACATCCCCTTTGTAGTTTTCTTTACTAATAATCTACCTCTGTAATCTTATGAATCTAACTGACTTAAAAACTAAACCCACTCAAGAACTACTCGATATCGCTAAAGAAATTGGCCTAGAAAATATAGCTAGGCAGCGAAAGCAAGATATTATTTTTTCCATATTGAAACGACACGCCAAAAGCGGCGAAGATATCTATGGCGATGGCGTGCTGGAAATACTACAGGACGGGTTTGGCTTTTTGCGTAGCGCCGACTGCTCCTATTTGGCTGGCCCCGACGATATATATGTATCTCCTAGCCAGATACGTCGCTTTAACTTACGCACTGGCGATACAATTTCCGGGAAAATACGCCCGCCAAAAGATGGCGAACGATATTTTGCACTACTAAAGGTTAGCGAGGTCAACTACACGCAGCCTGAGCAGTCGAAGAATAAAGTATTGTTTGAAAATCTTACACCACTATTCCCAGACGAACGCTGTATTCTGCAAGTGGGTAACGGTTCAACAGAAGACTTGACTGGCCGTATAATCGACCTGACTTCGCCCGTTGGTAAAGGAGCTCGAGGCCTAATCGTCGCTCCTCCCAAAGCGGGTAAAACACTGATGCTGCAACATATTGCCCAGAGCATGGTGCGCAACAACCCAGAATGTTACATGATAGTTCTGCTAATTGATGAACGCCCTGAAGAAGTGACCGAGATGCAACGCTCAGTGCGTGCCGAGGTGGTAGCATCCACATTTGATGAGCCGCCAACTCGTCACGTCCAAGTTGCAGAAATGGTGATTGAAAAAGCCAAAAGACTCGTCGAACACAAGAAAGATGTCGTTATACTGCTGGATTCAATAACACGCCTTGCTCGCGCTTATAACACTATCATTCCCTCTTCCGGAAAAGTTTTAACTGGAGGTGTCGATGCACATGCTCTTGAACGCCCGAAACGCTTCTTTGGTGCAGCTCGTAATATCGAAGAAGGTGGCAGTCTAACTATCATCGCCACTGCTCTAGTAGATACCGGTTCAAAAATGGACGAAGTCATCTACGAGGAGTTTAAAGGCACGGGTAATATGGAACTACATCTCGATCGGAAGATATCGGAAAAACGTGTCTATCCGGCAATTAATATTCGTCGTTCAGGTACTCGCCGTGAAGAGCGACTTACCGGTGACGAAGAACTACAACGTATGTGGATCTTGCGCAAACTGCTCCACGGCATGGAAGATACTCAAGCAGTAGAATTCCTACTCGACAAGCTAAAAGACACCAAAACCAATGATGAATTTTTTCAATCAATGAAGCGGAAATGATCATCCGGTGTTAGGGCTGGCTGCACTATATTAATGAAATACAAAGACCTTCGTGACTTTATAGCGTTTCTTGAAGAGCGCGGTGAATTAATTCGCATTAGTGAATCTGTCGACCCAAACCTAGAGATGACAGAAATTTGCGATCGCGTGCTTCGTCGAGGCGGTCCAGCTCTTCTTTTTGAAAACCCGGTTGGTTATGATACTCCTGTACTTACAAACCTGTTTGGCACTGAACAGCGGGTCGCTTGGGGAATGGGTCAAGAAAGTATTTCAAAATTGCGCGACGTCGGCGAGCTCCTTGCCTATTTACGTCAACCTGACCCCCCAAAAAGCTTGAAAGATCTTTGGAATAAGGCTCCTATATTTAAGCAGGTTTTGAATATGGCGCCAAAGCTCGTCAAAAACGCGCCCTGTCAAAAACACATTATTCAAGGCGACGATGTCAATTTAAATATTTTGCCGATCCAAACGTGCTGGCCCGAAGATGCAGGACCACTGATTACCTGGCCGCTAGTTATCACTAGGGGGCCTCATAAAGAGCGTCAGAATCTAGGTATCTACCGAATGCAGCTCATCGGTAAAAACCGCTTGATTATGCGCTGGCTTTCTCACCGAGGAGGAGCTTTAGACTTTCAGGAATTCCAGGCACAAAACCCTGGGGAGGCATACCCAGTCTCAATTGCGCTAGGCGCAGACCCAGCGACCATTCTTGGCGCCGTAACTCCTGTACCGGATAATTTGAGCGAGTACGCTTTTGCGGGTTTATTACGAGGCAGTAAAACGGAGCTAGTCACCTCGATAAGTAATGACCTACAAGTTCCTTCGAGTGCGGAATATATCCTAGAGGGGTTTTTGGCTCCAAACGATATGGCAGATGAGGGCCCTTTTGGTGATCATACTGGCTACTATAACGAAGTTGATCAGTTCCCAGTGATGACGGTGACCCACATCACCCACCGAGAAAACCCCATCTACCATAGCACTTATACGGGAAGACCACCCGATGAACCCGCGGTATTAGGGCTTGCCCTAAACGAAGTATTTGTCCCTATACTACGAAAACAATTTCCAGAAATTACCGACTTCTACCTTCCTCCGGAAGGATGCTCTTATCGAATGGCGGTGGTTACCATTAAGAAACAATATGCAGGTCATGCAAAACGAGTAATGATGGGCGTCTGGTCATTTTTACGGCAATTCATGTATACCAAGTTTATTATTGTAACCGACGATGATATTGATGCTCGTGAATGGAAAGACGTTATATGGGCAATGACAACCCGAATGGATCCTCGCAGAGATTGTGTATTTATCGACAATTCACCCATCGATTACCTCGATTTTGCGTCTCCCGTCTCAGGCCTCGGCTCGAAAATAGGCTTTGACGCGACGAATAAATGGAAAGGGGAAACAGATCGAGAGTGGGGAAAGCCAATTGAAATGACCCAGCCCGTCAAGGACCGTATAGATGAGCTGTGGGATAAACTCGGACTGGATTAACCGTGGCAAACTCGGCAATGAAAACCACTAATTTACCACAACCCCCCCTTAGTTTGTATATTCATATACCTTGGTGCACCCGAAAGTGCCCATATTGCGACTTCAATTCCCACGTGTCCAGCGCCATTCCCGAAGACGAATATACCATCGCACTGATAGAAGACCTCGACCAAGACCTCGATAAGTTTGAGGGCCGAGAATTGCAGTCCATTTTTTTTGGTGGAGGTACACCAAGCCTATTTTCCGCAAAGTCTATTGGCAAAATTTTACAAGAAACAAACAAAAGGCTACGCTTCGCCGAGGATATTGAAATCACTTTAGAAGCCAATCCCGGGTCGATTGAACAAAAGAAATTTTCAAACTACCGCGCGGCGGGCATTAACCGCTTGTCAATTGGCGTTCAGAGCTTTAATCAGCAACACTTGCAGAAACTCGGACGTATACACAGCAACGAAGAGGCAGTGCGTGCAATTGCGGCGGCCAAGACAGCCGGTTTTTCCAATTTTAATATCGATTTAATGCACGGACTGCCAG
>JBLHNZ010000239.1:0-6217 GCA_047623245.1 Oceanicoccus sp.
AAACCGTTTATCGCCCCAAGACAAAGAGCCACGTTTCAGTTGAGCTTCATGTTGCTGAAGTTGTAGCTGAGTTTATCGCGCAAGATAAAAAGTCAGCGTTAGTTTTTTTGCCGGGCATGAAGGAAATACGGCGTGTGCAGCGGCTGTTGGCGGCGAAAAATTGGGGAGCTTCAATCGTCGTCGCTCCTTTACACGCATCGCTATCTTCGGCAGAGCAGCAGTTGGCCATCTCGGCTGCTCAAGAGGGTATTAGGAAAATAGTTTTGTCGACTAACGTCGCCGAAACTAGCCTGACAATAGAGGGAATAACAACAGTTATCGATTCGGGGTTGGCAAGAGTGCCTTACTTTGACCAAAACAAAAGCATCAGCCAGTTGCGCACGCAAATGATTTCCCAGGCGGCTGCCGATCAGAGAAAGGGGCGTGCCGGTCGATTGAGCCCAGGAAAATGCTATCGCCTGTGGTCAAATGAGCTTCATCATCGACTACAAAAACATGAAGTTCCGCAAATTTTGTCTGACGATCTCACGCCCGCTTTACTGGAGGCAAATTTGTGGGGAGAGCCCAACTTAAATAACCTAACATTATTGGACTATCCCAAAGATAAATCGATTGATGCAGCGCGTGAATTGCTGAAAGAACTTGATGCGATTAGGCAAAACGGCCAGCTTTCCAAGCGCGGAATATTAATGGCAAGAATGGGAGTGGCGCCACGCCTCGCAGCGATGTGCCTCGAAGGCAAAAAAACTCAAAGCACGTCATTGGCCGCATCGCTCGCAATCATTTTAAGCGAAGGTAACATCCCTTCTGAAAAACGCGAAAGCGACATACTATTGCGACTTAGTGCAATGAGTGAACCTCGAAACAAGCACAATTTTGACGACAAATCGCTGCATAGGCTCGTCAAATTGAGTAAGCAGTTATACCGACGATTGGAGTCCTCAAGGCCATTTCTTTTGGGGGCCGTTGAAAATCATGAAGGACTTTTATTGCACGCCTTTCCCGACAGAATAGCAAAAAAGAGAATAGGCACAGCAGGTCGATATCTTATTGCTACAGGCCAAGAAGTTCAGCTTCATGAAAATGATAGGCTATACGGTCAGTCGTGGTTAGTTGTTCTCGATTATGGGTCCCAGTCAACTACGAATACTTCTGTGACTACGCCACAAGTCCATCTCGCCGCGGGGTTGAGCGATAGTCATATCAATGGACATATAGGTGTGCACGCAAAAAGTACCGTAGATACATATTGGGACGAAGGCAAAGGGGCTGTTATAGCAGTCGAGCGGTTGATGTTAGGAGCGATTGTTGTTCGTGAGCAGCAGATGATTCCGGACCCCGATAAAATCGTCGATGTTATATTGGATTATGCAAAAAGGTGCCACCTGCGCTGTCTTGACCTAACAGGATTCAGCGAATGGCGAGCGCGAGTGTCCTGGCTAAAGGGACATTCAGACTTGGCCATAGAGTGCTCATCGATCTCTGAGCTGACGGTATCTGTAAACCAGTGGTTAGCGCCTTATGTTGCCGGAGTCCGCACACTCGCGGATCTCAAAAAGATTTCGTTGCTGCCTATCATACTCAGTCGGTTCGAATGGGGGACCCGTCAACGTATTAATCAGCTGGCTCCGCTTTCGATCACATTACCAACCGGGGCACAGCGTATGATTCAGTACCGAGAGGGAGGCGTGGCCGTGGTCTCGGTAAAAATACAAGAGCTATACGGGCTAACTGACACACCAGCGGTTAACGGAGGGAAGAGTAAGCTGTTGCTAGAAATGTTATCTCCTGCCTCTCGGCCGCTTCAACTGACTGATGACTTACAAAATTTTTGGCGCAATACCTATCCTGAACTCTGCAAGGAAATGAAGGGCCGTTATCCGAAGCATTATTGGCCAGAATCACCCGAAACTGCTCAGGCCACCAACCGCACGAAAAAAAACATGGCTCGGTAAAGAATCGACTTGTTTTAATGTTAGCTCTGAATGTGTACCATGCTGACGCATCTTTTGAAGGTTTTAGCGGCGTAAAACGTATATTCTAATTGACTTTGTAAGTAGGAGATTTTTGTGATTGATTCGTACAGTTCCTTAGCAAAAACAGCGATTCATGGCGTGCATCAGCGCTTGGGGGCAAAATTGGTTCCTTTCGCAGGTTATGAGATGCCTGTCCAATATCCGCTTGGTGTGTTGAAAGAACATCTGCATACGAGAGCCGCAGCGGGATTATTCGATGTTTCCCATATGGGGCAAATTCGCCTGACTGGCGAAGACGTTGCGCAAGCACTGGAAGCTTTAGTACCCGTCGATATTATCGATCTTCCTGTTGGGCAGCAGCGCTATGCTTTATTTACAAATGAGCAGGGGGGGATATTGGATGACTTGATGATTACACGATGCGAAGATCATTATTTATTGGTTGTAAACGCCGCATGCAAAGAGCGCGATGTTGCATACTTGCGTTCCTCATTACCCGCATCAATTTTGCTCGAAGAGCTGAATGAAAAGGCGCTGATAGCATTGCAGGGCCCACTGGCGCGCAAAGCCTTGTCACAATTTTGTCCAGAGGTACAGGATTTAGTCTTTATGCAAACAGCAACAGTGTCCGTTGCTGGAATCGACTGCTTTGTTTCGTGCTCCGGTTATACCGGAGAAGACGGCTACGAAATTTCTGTCGACAATTGCGACGCCGAGTCGTTAGTCGAAAAACTTCTGGAAGCCGAAAATGTCGAGCCAATCGGCCTGGGCGCGCGCGACTCTCTTCGTTTGGAGGCTGGCTTGTGCTTGTATGGTCACGATTTAGACGAGCAAACAACACCGATAGAAGCCAACCTGTTGTGGGCTATTTCAAAAGTAAGGCGCCCTCAAGGTCAACGCTCGGGAGGGTACCCTGGTGCAACTGTAATAGAAGATCAAATAGAAAACGGCGTATCGAAAAAGCGCCTAATGTTCACAACTGAAGGAAGGGCGCCTGTTCGTGAGGGGGCAGACATAGTGAATGCCAAAGCAGTGAAGGTAGGTATAGTTAGCAGTGGTGGATTTGGTCCTACGATTGGCGGCCCGGTAGTAATGGCCTACGTCGACAGCGATCATGTAAACGATACAGACCTGTTCGCTCTTGTTAGAAACAAGTCACTACCCTTGCAGCGCGTGTCTGGGTCTTTACTTCCTTCGCGCTATTATAGAGGTTAGATGTTCCTGTGACGAAGACATTTTAGTGAAGTTTTCGTCCATTGAGCGACTGCGGGCCCACAGGCACGCAGTCAAAAGTACCCTAAAGAGCCTAAGAGCTGTAAATTAGCTTTGCCCGAAGGAAAGGTTTATCGTGAATGTAAGGCCGTCAGGTTCAGAAAACAAATTTTTATTAGGAGTAATCGAAGGCTTTTACGGCCATCAATGGAGCTGGTCAACGCGCGCCGATTATGCCGCGTTTTTGTCAGATATCGGCTTTGATTGTTATATATATGCACCTAAAGGCGATCCTTTTTTGCGCTCACGTTGGCGCGAGCAACACTCTTGGGAGCAGTGGAGCAATCTGAGCAATCTGGTAGAAATATACCATAAGGCCTCACTTAGAATTGGAGTTGGTTTATCACCGCTCGGCCTCAACAAAGATTATTCTTTCCACGACAAAATCAACTTACTAAACAAGGTGCGGGCGCTAAACGATCTTAATATAGACATTTTGTGTATTTTGTTTGACGACACTGAAGGTGATATCCCCGATTTGGCTCAGCGCCAAAGCAGTATCGTTAACGATATTCTTTCTGTGAGTTCTGCAAACCAGTTTGTCGTCTGTCCAACGTATTATTCCTGTGACCCAGTTCTAGAAGAGGTGTTTGGAAAAAAACCTGCTCAATATCTTGAAAACCTAGCCCTTGGAATCCCATCCAGTGTCGATATTTTTTGGACTGGAGACAAGGTTATTTCGACGGAGTATACTGGTCGCGGAATGACGGAAATCACGAATGTAATAGGCCGCAGACCAGTAATATGGGACAACTATCCCGTGAACGATGGGAAAGTTACAAGTAATTTCTTGAATTTACGACCTCATGCCGGTAGACCGCGTGAGTTACGATCATGGTCTTCAGGACATATGGTCAACCCGATGAATCAACCTCTACTGTCGACAATTGCTTTGCACTCCCTTGCAGATAGTTATCATTCAGAAACGCATTACGATAAATCCACTTTGTTACTCCGCGCGTTAGGTCGATTTAATAACACCCCATTTTCATCGCGGCTGGTCGAAGATGTCAATCGTTTTCAGGATTATGGTCTGGGCGCTCTAACGGCTATTGAAAAAACATCATTAATTTCTATCTATCAACAATTTGATCATCCTGCCGCAGATGAGGTTTGTGAATGGCTTGCAGGTCATTTTCAGTTTGATCCAGAATGTTTAACAAGCTAGTGTGAAAATTTTAATATGAATGACAATGTATTTAGCGTCACGATTGACGATACAAACCCTGAACCGATCGTTCAGGAGTATTGTAAAAAACTGTCAGAGGCGTCCAAGTCTGTTCTATTTTTGTTGGTAATCTATCCTTTCGAAGAATATTGGTTGCCCGGTAATAAGTCGCCTACTCCTAGCACTGCGCGGCCTAGAGATTTAGTGGCCACTGACGAAACAATAACATTCCCGGTCAAGCCGTCTACTGAGCTGGCTGCTCTTTATTGCCTGTCTCTTAGTGGCGGACAATGCAGCGTCAAAGTAGCTGTTAGTGATGATGCCCCTGTTTTTAGAAAAGCGCTGCAAGCACAAAAAGGAACTCTTGGAGAAGATGCGTTTGTATCAATGTGTGGTGCATTGGGCTTACCGTACTTTACAAATGATAGGCTGTTTGAATTTGAACCAATTAGTATTCCAAAGCCCTGGGGCAAGGAAATTTGGTATACGGGTATAGAAGAGCGCGGTGTAGCCAGTTTTACCGCCCAAGGGTTTACCTCACCGATACCTTGGGTGTTATCGACGCTACCGTCGGCTTTTTGCGGAAATTCTCAACGAGAACTTATCCTACTCAAAATATTAGACCCCTATCCTGATCCCGCGTTCGGAGATCTCTATTTTGAATTGCATCAGAAAAAAAGAGAGGTATATGTTGTTACTGCAATCGACCCAGTGGCGTGGCCGTCAGGAATAGGCGCTATTCGATTCGGTTTCGATCAAGCAAAGAGAAAGGAATACGGTTCCGATGCATCGTTTAGAGAGAGTTTTATGGCGGCCGTCAGCAACTATGAAGCCATTCGACGTAAAATCGACGATTACACCGACAATCTCCGCCTTAGAGACGGCATCCCTGAAAATCAACTAGTCGACAACGCAATATCAAATGCCTGGCTCAGCGAGGTACCCGATAGTTGGAAGTCAGAAGAGCTGATGTTTGCGCGTACGGTAGAGACATTCACCGATAAACTAAGTCTATCAGTGGGAGACGTTGTAAAAGTTCCTTGCTTAACGCCACATTCATTGCAGCACGGGGTTAGAACTATTGAGTTTCAGACGCCGGTTTACGAGCGACTCATTGTTTCGTTCAATCAAAAAGTCCAAACGCAGTCTGGTTGGGATACGAATAAAGCAATTGAGGTTATGAATCTAGAGTCGGTGCCACAAAGTGAAATACCGCATTTAGTTGAAGAATTGGGCGTTAAACAAGAAAAGATCGTTGAGTTTGAGGATTTCGATGTTATTCGGATTGAAATAGAGGCGGGGGCCCAGTTTATTTTGAGTGATATCGATAACTACTGCTTGATCATTGGTATTTCAGGAATTATTCACATCAATGCTGAAAGTTTAGAGCCGGAGCGGGCTTCGTTGCTGACCAGAGACATGAGCGGCGCTAAAATCGTTCCGATTTTGCACGATTCTGCATGCTTTTTAATCGCATATCCAAAATAGTGTAATTTCTCGTGCTTCAAGGTTGAAGAGGCTGGTTCATTGTGGCAGAATCACCGCCCCGTTGATCGAGGCAATTGAGAATCATTTTCCAGTTCGTTTAGAATGCTAGGAAATAGGGTGGTCTTAGTTACAATCGATCAATTTGTAAGTTTTTGTTATTGTTAGCCAGATGATTAGTTGGCAATATCAAATACCGGTATGCGGACGTGGTGGAATTGGTAGACACGCCAGATTTAGGTTCTGGTGCAGCAATGTGTGAGAGTTCGAGTCTCTCCGTCCGCACCATTTTTTACGTATCAGTTAGACGATACAA
>JBLHNZ010000240.1:0-6216 GCA_047623245.1 Oceanicoccus sp.
TAACGCCATATTGGGCGCTCGCCTGTCTCACAGAAGGCGCCTTACTGCCACTGGCAAGCATGCCGGACCGAATCATCTCAGCTATTTGTTCAGCGAGTTTTTCATATAGTTTCATATAGTTTCATATAGTTTCATATAGTTTCATAACGTCATCTCGACACACTTCCATACCACAATACCGTGGTAACTAGCTGAACAGATATAGGACGTTATTGGGCTCTAATTGTTTCAGCCACTGGTCACTGGTCACTGGTCACTGGTCCGACAGATTCACACATTACCCGATTTACTGGCAATCTGATATGGTTTTTTGTAAGTAATCTGATGCTGTTCTTTTACTTATTCTTAGTTAATATGGGAGATAGAAAAATGTAGATTCTTCGAGATGAAAAACATGAAAACCACCGTGCAGACAAACAAACTAGAAAAAGAACTGACAGAACCCGAACAAGGACTCACTGTTTTTCAGATATTCGGCAGTATATTCTCTTCTTTCTATGGCGTTCAGAGCTCAAAAAACCGAGAACGCGATTTTCAGCGAGGCAAAGCCAAACAATTCATTGCAGCCGGCATTGTAGTGACGTTTTTCTGGTATTTCGGAATCTACCTATTGGTCACGACTATTTTGCATTTCAATTAATAAGGGGAAAACCCCATCGAGATTTAGCGCTATTTGTAGTGCTATAAATAGTGCTATAAATAGCCAGTCTTTTCGCAAGGTTTCAGATATCGCCTTTCTTTCAGACATAACTGCGAGTGTTAGAATAACCCTCTGGCTTTTATAATCAAACAAAAAGGACACTGCAACTGTAGTCACTTTTACAAGCTTCCCCACATCGATTACATGCTATTACTGCAAATACTCGATCGTCCAAAACCCTAGAAATTTGTCTTACGTCAACCCCCATTTACACTTACTTGTTAACATGGACCAGCCGAACATTTAACAGCGGACCGCCGGCTGCAGATCGCCGCCGGTTACTTTTCTGGAAACCATTAGAACGTGAAACATGAATCACGACATGCCGCCACTTCTCAGTATTTAATCAATACCCTTGAGTCTATGGCTATCATACTATTCTTGGCAGCCATCCCTGCGGCCCTCGGACACATCATCATTGGCGAGAATGGCCTTCTAGCCGGTTTTACTATTAGTCTAGTTATTTTCGCAGCTTTACCGCGACTGCCGCCGTCCACGATTATGAAGTCTTACGGCGCACAGCGCATCAGCCCTCGACAGAATTATGAACTGAATTTTCGTCTGTCCCAACTTGCAGAGAGAGCAGGCCTGGCTTCCTCTCCAGCTCTCTATTTACTACCATCCAACCAATTACATGCCTTCACTTTCGGTAATGAAAGGGATTCGGCCATTGCGGTTAGTCAAGGACTACTACGATTTCTTAACTCGGGGGAACTGATAGGAGTACTTGCTCACGAAATCGGTCATATAAAAAGCCATGATACACACTTAATGATGACGGCAAATATTGCCCAGCTAGTCACAGAACAACTTTCCTTTCTGGGCAAAATACTTTTTATACTCTGGATTCCAATATTTTTGTCAGAAGGAAATATGGCATTCGGCATACCCCTCTTTTTTTTCATCATTCTTTCCCCCGTAATTACGGCTTTACTTCGCTCCTTTTTATCCAGAACGAGAGAATTTAATGCCGATATTTTCAGCGCTGAGTTAACAAAAAATCCTTTACAGCTTGCCAGCGCCCTACAAAAAATGGACGACTTACAACATGGTATTTTTTCCAATGTTTTCCGTTTACAACGCCAACCAACAGTAGGCTGGCTGAGCACTCACCCCGAAACAGGTCTACGCATCGATAGACTGATGGCTCTTTCTAAAGAATGGTATGGACGATAGTAGCTACTCCCGCTAGAAGCGGCACGGCTAATGCGTCGCCCTCATGTCGGTGACGCGATTATTGTCGATAGCCTAGGGCTTAAAAAAAGCCCTAGGGCATGATTACGGATAGAGACATTTCTTTGGCAATAGTAGCTGCCAATATCGACCCGATATCGATTGCTATTTTGGATGTTATTCGCGGCCGCTGATTACCGTAAACGAAAATAATGATATCAATCAATGCATCGTATGTATGAAGCACAACGGCATTAGACGCGCCCCCGTCATTGATGATAACGCGGATTTGATGGGTATAGTCACTGCAGATGACATTTTGGAAATCATTAGCGAACAAATGAACAATCTAGTTGGCCTCATCGACTGCCAGCTAAGAAATGAACACAAAATGTTAGCGTAGTTAGAGTCTACTCCGTTTAACAAGTCAGCTTACTTAATGACATAAGCACTAGGGCGTCTCTAAAAAACAAGTGATTTTTGCTAAAATATAACTCTACTCATTTCTGGCGCTAAATCCGTGAGCCAATTGACTTTTGCCGAAGCCGAAGCCGAAGCCGAATACGATATCGACAAAAGAGAGCTCTCCGTACAGAAAAGCTCTTTTCGATTTCTCGATCTGTGTAGCGTAGAAGTTAAACTATTAAAGATTTCGTTGACACGTAATCGAGCGTGGGCGCAAACAGCCTAACCACGACCTGCACCCAATACTTTAGCGAGAGAAGAACGAGGTAGCTGTCCCTGCAAATCGCCTTCTTTTCCTACCACGGGGAGCGGGTAGGTGGCCTCAAGTGTCTCGGGGATAATTTCTTCCAGAACAGAGTCGGGAGAAATAACATCCACATCTTCCATAAATTCTTGACTGAGCTCTCCTTTGGCGTTCTTTTCAGCGGCCTCCTCAAGCGTCGCTTGGAGGACAACTCCCTGATAACCATCTTTATTCACAACATAACCATAATTGTTAGAGAATTTTTTCATTTGCAATAAAGCCTCTCCAATAGTTGCAGCAGTGATTCGATCAACTGGCGGCTTCATTACGTTTTCTACTGTGAGTGCGCGCGCGCGATTCACATCTTTAACAAATGCCGCAACATAATCGTCGGCTGGCGTCAGTAGAATGTCTTCAGGACTTCCCTCCTGAACCAGTTCACCGTCTTTCAATATGGCAATACGATCACCCAAACGTAGAGCTTCATCAAGATCGTGGGTAATAAAAACAATCGTTTTTTGTAGTTTTTCTTGCAACTCTATTAACTGATCTTGCATTTCGCTTCTTATCAGCGGATCAAGAGCTGAGAATGCTTCGTCCATAAGAAGTATGTCGGCGTCCGTACACAGCGCGCGAGCAAGGCCCACTCGCTGTTGTTGACCGCCGGATAGCTGCGATGGGTATTGATGCTCATAGCCAGCAAGCCCAACCGTATTGAGCCATTGCATCGCTTTGCTTTCTCGTTCTTTTTTGTCAACGCGCTGCACGGTTAATCCGTAGGCTACATTTTCAAGTACCGTGCGATGAGGCATTAAACCAAACCGCTGAAACACCATTGACATTTTGTGCTTACGAAATTCCTCCAACTCTTGTTTTGACAACTGCATGACATCAGTTCCGTCAACAATAATACGGCCTTCGGTTGGATCAATCAGACGATTTAGGTGCCGAATTAGCGTTGACTTCCCCGATCCTGACAAGCCCATAATGACATAAATCTTTCCAGCTTCGATGCTCAGATTAATATCCTTAAGTCCAACCGTATGAGCCGTTTCTGCAAGAATTTCGTCTTTATGTTTTCCCGATTTTATCAGAGGAATAATTTCTTTAGGTGTCTTGCCAAAGACTTTATACAGTCCCTCAATACGAATTAGCGGATCTGTCATGAATGGGTACCTTCCATATGTCTTTGCGTTCTTTTTGCATAGGCTTGTGAAACCCTGTCAAAGATGATGGCTAAAGCAACGATTGCAAGCCCATTAAATAAACCCAAGGTGAAATATTGATTAGTAATTGACTTCAGAACTGGCTGACCAAGCCCCTTTACTCCTATCATTGAAGCAACAACAACCATTGCCAAGGCCATCATAATCGTCTGATTGACACCTGCCATAATCGTCGGCATTGCCAGAGGTAACTGCACACCCCATAAACGTTGCGACTTATTGGCGCCATAGGCAGTCGCCGCTTCTAGCACCTCTGGATCGACTAGGCGAATACCAAGGTTGGTCAACCTGATGACTGGTGGAATAGCATAAATCACCACCGCAATAACTCCAGGAATCTTACCAATCCCCAACAACATGACCACCGGGATGAGATAAACAAAGGCAGGCATGGTTTGCATTATGTCGAGAATGGGATTGACGATAGATTGCACCCGGTTTGAGCGAGCCATCATTATACCAATGGGAATTCCGAGAGCGATCGATACGAGCGTGCAAACCGTAATAATACTTAAGGTACGCATGGTATTGTCCCACATACCAAAATAGCCTATAAGGCTAAAAGCGATAACGACACCAATCGAGAGTTTTAAAGATCGAGCTGAGAGGTGAACAATGCCAGTGACAACGATAATAACAATCCACCACGGCGTTTCTAAAAGTAGTTTTTCAAACCAAACAAGAAAATAGAGAAGCGGATCAAAAAAGGACTCGATAACCTCGCCATAATTGCGGGAAAATTCCCGATAAGCACCATCGAGGCTTTTCTTAATTGCAGTCAAGTCTTGGCGGTCCATTTCGGGAAATTCCGTTAGCCAGGATTCTTTAGCCATACTTGTACTCCGCTGGTTTTCTGATAATAAATAAAAGGGAACAGATATCGACACACCATTTCTAGCTAACTTTTCTACAAAGCAGCAAGCGCCTTTTTAACTTTCACTGCGACTTCAGGGGAGACCCAAAGAATCCAAGTGGACTCATGATTTTTAAGAAACTCTTCCATTATGACATCGCCTTCAGCCTGATTATCCTCCATCCAGACGAGCAAAGTGTTCATATGTGCATTCGTAAAAGAGCGTTTTGACAAATATTCAAAAACAGCGGGCAATTGGGATGCAAAAACGTCAGTTGTAATTGTATGAACAGGAGACGGCGGATACATTGTAGCTCGGGGCTCTTCACATTCTTCCTGCGTAGTACAGGTCGTAAAATGATCGAAATCTATTCCGGAACCAAAATCGACCTTTACCATTTTGTATTTACCTAATACCGGGGTCGGAGCCCAATAGTAACCAAACCAACCTTCCCCACGCTCATAGGCTTTTGCAAGAGACCCTGCAAGGCCAGCACTTGACCCCGGATCCACCAATTCAAACCCAGCGTCTCCCAATTTTAATGCCTCGAAAAGATGTTCTGTACTAATTTGGCAGTTCCAACCCGCAGGGCAACCGTAGAAACCCGATTTTGATTCATCTTCAGGATGTTGAAACAACTTAGCATTAGACAACACTCCGGAGATAGTCGCGATACTCGGGTCTTTGTCGACCATATATTGGGGCACCCAAAAGCCTTCTTCGCCTCCGTCAGACAAGGAGCTTCCAGCAATTCTCAGAATCTTGTCGGCAACCGCTTTATCAATGGTATCTTTTGCAGAATTGGTCCAAAGTTCCGGCGCTATGTCGGGCTCTCCCCTCTCGATCATTGATACGGTGGTTGGCATAGTATCACCTGGAACGAGCTCCGCATCACAACCGTACCCGTGTCGCAAAATAAACTGATCGACATGAGCAATAAGCGTTGCCGAACTCCAATTCATATCTGCGATCGTTATTTTACCGCAAGGCTCGTTAGCAAGAGCCGAAGCCATCATTCCAAAAAAAACCAGTACGACACCCAATAAACGTTTCATTTTTCTTCCTATTTCTATGTCTTTTTTTATTAACACCACCGCATCCACGAATTGGATTTTATGACCAAATCCACTACAAAGAACACAGCAATCAATATTTTTGCCTGAGAACGACTTCGCACCATTGTACCGTATAAGTCGGCACACATCACAAAACCGGAAATACTAATGGCTCAGCACGATACCTTGACGCGACTGCCGGGCACGAAATTTGAGCCAAACGCCGTTTTTAGCGTCTTCCAGCTCGCAGTAAGTGCGGGATTAAGTTGCGTGGCGCGCTCACACGAAATAATCGCTTCCGGTGCTAGGCTCTGGAAAACATGGCAGTGGCCGCGCTCCTGATACAAACGGGGAAAGCCAGTATGATGACTCTCCGGAATACGCAGCAGCATTCGCTGACTCACTACCAACAAGTACAACAGGTCGCGATTGTCAGAGCTGGCCACAAGGCAACCAACCACCAAGTCAGTCAAATCATGAAAATGCTTTTTATCCAACA
>JBLHNZ010000241.1:0-6201 GCA_047623245.1 Oceanicoccus sp.
TATCTGCCGAGTTTTATGGCTTCACTGGATGCCGGTTTGCTTATTGAAGAAACCAATGCAGCATCGAGTAGTGGTGTAGAGAGCGACATCGATTTTGAAGCGATAAAAGTAGCGGGTAGTAATGAGCTAAAGGTTTGTGCTGCAAGTAGCGGTGTTTTCTATACTGCGGCTGCTCCATCCGATCCCGATTTTGTTGCGCAGGGCGACATTGTCGATGTTAATCAATCGCTGGCTTTGATGGAGGCCATGAAAATGTTTAGCCAGATTAGTCTCAACAGCTTTAATAGTGGCGACAATGTTCTTTATCCAGCCGACAAAAAGTATCGCATTGAACGCGTAAATAATAGTAACGGACAGCTCGTGTCGAAGGGAGATTTGTTGTTTATTGTAAGTGTTGTGGAATAATAGGAGGACACATCTTTTCGATCTCTCGGAGGTGTGTGTCCTTTTTGACATTTTTGATAATGCTAACGATTGATATGTTAGCGCGGAAGCTTCCTTTAAGTATACGAGTATCACGCGCTAACAAATAATCATTTTTTCATAGAATCAAGCATAGCTTGCATTTTTTCATGCAACATATTGACTGCCTGCAATGGCCTAATCATTACTTTGAACTCGATGATTTTACCTTCGTCGTTCCAGGTGATTATATCCACGCCATTGATGTACTTACCTTCGATTTTAGATTCGAATTCCAGAACAGCGTGATTTCCACTCAAAATTTCTTTCGTATATTTGAACGTTGAGTCTTCATTAGATGAGGGGTTACCATCGCTGTCATTATTGAAGGTGTTTCCTGCTGCTCCCAAGTATAGTTTGGTTAATTGTTTTCCCTTTTGGGGGGTGAAGACTACAGGCGAAAAAAACACACAGTCGTCGTGTAGTAATTCGTCGAGACCCCCAGGCAACTGACCTTTCATGTGTAGGTGCCAGTTTTCAATATTTTTCTCGATCATTTTTAATCCTCAGAGGTAAGTGGTAGCTTTTTCCGATGTTATTTTATGGCGACTAATTTTGCTGTCGATGTTCCTTTCGCCAAAATTTCACCAGCTTCATTGAGTAGTTGCCCTTCCAAAAAGCAGATGGAGCGCCCGCGCCTTTCAACCCAGGCTTCGGCAAAAACTCGGCCAGGGGAGACAGACTTTAAAAAGGTTACCTTAATTTCTAGCGATAATGGAGATAGCAGCTGGTCGGTGGAAAAAATCACCGAATGTGCCATCGCCGCGTCAATCCAGCCGGTCACAAACCCGCCCTGTACCACACCACCGGAGTGACAAAAGGCTTGGCGCGCTTTATATTCCATTCGAATTCGACTTGTCTCTTTGTCAAATGAAATGATATCAACTAAACCAAGTGATTCATTTAAGTCTGCTGGTGCAGCTTGTAGTTCCATTGTAGTCATGTTGTTTTCGGCTTCTATCATTTATTTCTTATTCCTTGCTAGGTGCGTCGCGGACAATAAATTTCATCATAGAGTCTTACGAAAACCTATGTCGAGTTTTGACATTCGAGCTATTTTCGCTCGACGAAAATATTCAATTCCACCAAGTTTTCTGAATTAGAGTTTGATGTTCGGCGAGTGAGTATACTGAATTGTTTAAAGAATCGAAATAACATCGTTGTAGAATCGCTCATTTTCACATCGAGGCTCGATAAGGTATACTGCTACGCCAAGATGGATTTTGTCAAAGTACCTGCCGCGAGTTCCTCCCAGTATTTAGTGATTCGACCAACTGTTCATCGTTTTTTTTACCCCAAAAAAGATATTTAGTGGAACCGTAAGTCCAAGCTGAAAAATTTCGATAGAGCCGATGGGTATCGAATCTTCTAGCGGTTTAGTCGTAAATTAATTCCTTTATGTTCGTCACCAGAAAGAAAACTTGGGAGAAAAAGTTCTGCCTTCGAAGATTGTAGAAAATATAGAAGAGACTGCACTCATTCTAGAAACAGACCTAAATAGCAAGAGTGGCAAGAGAGCTTTTCGTCTGTTGTGGTGTACGCTTCTGTGTATGGGTATGGGGCAGTCATTGGTCTTCTCGACGCTGCCGCCAATAGCTCGCTCGCTCGGCATGACGCCGATGGAAATCTCGCTGATCTTTGGATCTTCGGCGCTTTGTTGGGTTTTTATGGCGCCTCGCTGGGGTCGCAAAAGCGATATTTGGGGAAGAAAACCGGCCATGTTGATTGGCTTCGGCGGCTTTGCGGTTTCGATGTTTACGTTGCCTTCAGTTGTTTATCTTGGGTCCATTTCACTCTTGCCAATAGCTTGGATATGGCCTCTGATGATTGTTTCTCGGGTCATTTTTGGGATCTTCGGCTCTGCAAATATGCCCGCCGCTACGGCATGGATAGCCGACAGGTCACCGCGTTTTGAGCGCGCTAAGCGCATAGCTGCCATCGGGGCTGCTTTTGGTGTCGGTAGTATGATTGGCCCTGGGTTCGGATCGTTGTTGTCGGTATTTGGTATGCTGACGCCATTTTACGTTGTCACAGTTCTGGCAATTTTAGGCGCTGTCGCAATTCAAATGTACTTGCCGGAACAAACGAAGCCTGCGGAACACGTGGTTGATGACGGGATGCGGCCTGCTCTGAAAATGAGTGATTCCCGAGTCCTACCCTTTATTGTGCTTGCTGTGATGGCAGGTCTTGCTCATGCGACCCAAGTGCAGTCAGCAGCTTTGTATTTTCAAGATACACTGAATTTGGGACTAATGGAAACGCAGCAGTATGTTGGTGTGGGGTTAATGGCAACGGCAATGATGGCCATGTTTTCGCAGATGGTTTTAGTCCAAAAATTTAACCCTAGCCCGCGGACAATGATTCACGCGGGATTATTTTTTACGGCAATAGGCTATGCAGTATATATTTTTGCGGATACGTTTATTCTCTTGGTGTTCTCGATGATGTTGACGGGGTTGGGGCAGGGGTTGTTTCGGCCAGGTACGAACGCCGGAGCATCACTTTCCGTATCTCGAAATGAACAAGGTGCTGTCGCGGGAATCATGGGCGGCGTTGGTGCCGCAGGGCATATTTTTGTGCCTTTTATTAGTATGAATCTTTATGTGATAAAGCCGGAGTATCCGTATATTTTGACGCTGGTATTGTTGCTCGCGGTTATGGTGTATGCAGCTAATAACAACATTATAAAACGTTCTGGGAGGCTGAATAGACAAAAACAAAAAGCGTGATGCGTCATGCATTGTTGGTTTTTATAGCTTTTTCTTTACCTTCAAAAGGAATTGGATAAATTGTGCATTTTTGTGGAGGCACGCCAGGCATGTTCTTGAAAATTCGATAAGCCAAACTTTTCCATGGTCTTTTAATGAGGTAAACGAATATCAGGTAGCGTACTGATAGTTGTTCTAACGAGGCTTTTAATTGTCGTTAGTTATTTCGCCAATGGTAGGTTAGAGCTGATTTTGAAGTTGTTGATCATCACTAACGAGTCAGATACGACAGAGCTATAACTTTAAGCTAGTGCGTTGGTCTAGGAGACAAGGCCTTGCCTACGTGCTCTAATACAAACATCACATGGATGTGTGAGAGTCTCAGGATGAGATTGTTGGCATGGAAGCCATGGGTGTCTAAAGCTACAAGGATGTAGGTGCGGGCACCCGAATTTCATTGGCCGTTTATTTACGAACTACTACGATCTCCGTCTCTCCCTCTCTCTGTTTCTCCTTTTTTTCGAAAATCCACAAAAAAGGGGACGAAAAAATAGCGTCCCCTTTTACTAAACTATCTGACTAAAACAATAATGTTAGCGGGTAAAATCCTTAAACCCTTTACCTTCTTCAGCTAAACGTACTAGCAAAGGCGCTGGTTCCCAGACTGGGTCGCCGGTTATTTCGCCAAATTCTTTCATCTTGGCTACAACCTTGTCAAGGCCGATGCTATCGGCATAGTGCATTGGTCCACCGCGATAGATTGGCCAGCCATAACCGTAGACCCAAACGACATCGATGTCGCTAGAGCGAATGGCAATGCCTTCGTCCAAGATTTTTGCACCTTCGTTAATCATCGGGAAAATACAACGAGCAAGTATTTCCTCGTCGTCGATATCGCGACGGATTTTCTGACTTTTCTCAGAAAATTCCATAATGATCTTTTCTACATCAGCTGAAGGTGTTGGGGTTCGATTTTCATCGTAATCGTAATAACCTGCGCCGGTTTTCTGGCCGCGTCGACCTGCTTCACATAAACGATCACGTATGGTTTCACCGTTAGACTTTTCAGCGTCCCAGCCAAGATCGAGGCCTGCCAAATCACTCATCTGATACGGACCCATTGGCATACCAAAATCAAACAATACTTTGTCGACTTCATGAGGCAGGGCGCCTTCTAAGATTAGTTGCTGAGCCTGGTATTGACGCTGCGCTAATATACGATTGCCAACAAATCCTGGGCAAACGCCAACCAATGCGGCGGCTTTACCAATTTTCTTAGCGAAAGACATGCTGGTTTTTATGACTTCCTTCGAGGAGTGGTCGCCACGCACGATTTCCAGGAGCTTCATTACATTCGCAGGAGAGAAAAAGTGCAGACCGATGACGCTTTCTGGACGCGTTGTCGCAGTGGCTATCTCGTTTAAATCAAGAGCAGAAGTATTAGAGGCTAAGATAGACCCTTGCTTAACAATTTTGTCCAGCTTACCAAAGATGTCTTTTTTGACGGCCATGTTTTCGAAAACAGCTTCAATGACTAAGTCGCAATCGGCTAGATCTTCTATGTTTAGTGTTCCGGTCAACAAAGCCATGCGGTCTTCAACGTCTTGTTGAGAAATACGGCCTTTTTTCGCGGTATTTTCGTAGTTCTTACGAATAACACCTAGCCCGCGATCGAGTGCGTCTTGTTTCGTTTCCACAATTGTTACGGGAACGCCAACATTTAAGATGTTCATGGAAATGCCGCCACCCATTGTGCCAGCGCCGATAACACCCACCTTCTTGATTTCAATCTCAGCGGTGTCTTTGGGTACATCTGGAATTTTGGTAGCTTGACGTTCGGCAAAGAAAAAGTAGCGCTGTGCTGCAGACTGCTCGCCCGTCATCAGCTCGATGAACAGCTCGCCCTCGATCTTCAGGCCTTCGTCGAAAGTGGCACTGTTAACCGCCGCTTCGATACAGCGAATATTGTATTCTGGTGCCTTAAAACCACGGGTTTTGCGGGCAATGGATTTACGAATAGCGGCAAACAGCTCTGGCTTGTCTTTGGCTTCTTCGATTTTTTCGTTCTGATCGCGGATGCGAACAAGAGGACGCCCTTCCGCAACAACTTTCTTGGCAAAAGCGATCGCGCCGCCACGTAAGTCTTCAACAATTTCGCTGATTAAGCCTGATGCGAGTGCCTCTTCTGAGCCGATGGGAACGCCGGAAGTGACCATTGCAAGTGCTTTTTCAACGCCCACAACACGAGGTAGACGCTGGGTGCCACCGGCGCCGGGTAGCAAGCCTAAATTCACTTCGGGTAAACCAAAGCGTGCTTTGGCGTCGGCTACTCGGTAGTGGCACACTAAAGCTGTCTCCAGACCACCACCTAATGCGGTGCCATGGATTGCCGCCACGATTGGTTTGCTGCAGTTTTCCATTGCTGTTAACGCATCGTGAAGGCTAGGGCCCGTTGGCTTACCGCCAAATTCTGTAATATCTGCGCCTGCGATAAAGGTTCTGCCGTCACAAATTAAAACGATTGACGATACGCTGTCGTCGGCTGAGGCCTGAGCTACGCCTTCGGTTAAACCAGCACGAACTCCGCCGCTCAGCGCGTTTACGGGTGGATTATTAATTGTAAGGACTGCAACACCGTCTTCAACGGTTAGGTCAGCCATGTTGGATACAGCAACCATGAGAGTATCTCCTTTATTGATAGAAAAATTAGATTTTTAATTTCAGGCAGGCACACTAGAGCATTTTCGGCTAATTTGGAAGGCTTGCGGCGGTGTTAATAGGCTTATTCTTCCATGAAGTTGATTGGTGACAAGCTTGAGTTAGATAAAGCCCAGTCCCCGAGTTTAGTGGCATCAGCATTCTGTGTGCATGTGGTAGTTCGGTGCCAGTCGTTCGAAATTGGAGTTTTTTAGGTACGGCTGCCAACACGAATCGAGGAGCACTAAGAGAGGACATGTCATTTTGCTTAAATGACATGTCTGTAACTGGAACTCGTGTTGTGATTTCTTTATTATGAAGAAAACGATGATTA
>JBLHNZ010000242.1:0-6172 GCA_047623245.1 Oceanicoccus sp.
AGTATCAGGCAGCATTTTTTGTGCCCAGAAATTACCGTGTGCCACTTTGCGTTTCAAAAATTCGGTGTTGCCTGTGCCTGCGTCGAGGTGTGATTGTGCAACGTTCATCATTTTTAGCCACATAAAACCCAGTGAAACCGTTCCAAACATCGTCATGAAATCATACGATGCGGCACCGGCTTGTTCGCGGTCCTGCAGCGCATTTTCGGCAATCCAGCTAGTCGCTTCACGCAAATGGCTGAGTCCTCGAGCGAGCGAGTTACTTATGCCTTGCAATGCAACTTGCTCTTTAGCAGCAGCAATCTCATTGTCGATAAGCGTGTAGTAGGCATTGGTGCCGACCATGCCATTGGCGAATAACTTGCGGCCGACAAGGTCGAGAGCTTGAACACCGTTGGCTCCCTCGTAAATTTGGTTTATACGGCTATCGCGAACAAATTGCTCCATACCGTGCTCTCGAATAAAACCGTGTCCGCCGAAACACTGCATGGCCGCGTTGGTAGAGATAAAGCCCATGTCGGTAAGATAGCCTTTAATGACAGGGGTCAGCAGATTGGTGATTTCAGCTACTGCTGTTTTTTCTTCCTGGGTTTCGAGTTTAACCGCGGTGGTACCTAAAAATGATAGCCACATATGTAGTGCTCGAGCGCCCTCGGCAAACGATCTTGCCATCATCAACATACGGCGTACGTCCGGATAGACAATGATAGGATCGGCGGGTCCATCCGGATTCTTGATGCCCGATAAGGAGCGACCCTGCAACCGATCATTGGCATAGATTGCCGCATTCTGACAGGCTACTTCTGCCAGAGCGTAACCTTGCATGCCGACACCCATGCGTGCGCCATTCATCATGAGGAACATGCCTGCCATACCAGACGCCGACGATTTTTTCTCGCTCGCTTGGTCAGTCGCAGCTTGTGGCTTATCTTCAGGGACTTTGAAAGCGACGGCATTATCGTAGTTCAGTACGCAAGTCGCGTTACCTTTTATGCCCATTTTCTTTTCAATGCTGCCAACCGTAACGCCATTGCGGGCACCTGGGGTACCGTCTTCATTAATGAGGAACTTGGGTACCATAAAAAAGTTTACTGTTCCGAGATTGTTCTCTAGCTTGCCTTCAGCATTAGGTATCTTGGCGATAACCATGTGAATGATATTGTCGGTCATATCATGATCGCCACCGGAGATAAAAATCTTGGTGCCCGATATCCGATAAGTACCATCGTCTTGAGGAACCGCTTTTGTATTCATCAATTTGAGATCTGTGCCGCAATGAGGTTCGGTCAAATTCATGGTGCCGGTCCACTCGCCAGAGACCAGTTTCGGTACGATGACCTTCTTCTGGAAGTCGGTTCCCAGATACATCAATGACATCAGAGCAGCACCGGTTAAGCCGCCGTACATGGCCAGTGACTGGTTGGCGCTATTGCCCATCTCGCCGATACAAGATGACAAAATACCGGGAAGTCCAGCACCACCAAAAGCTTCGGGAACAGATAGGGCGTTCCAGCCACCTTCTGCGGCTTGGTGGAAGGCTTCTTTAAAACCGTCGGGTGTGCGAACAATTCCATTGTCGAGGGTGCAGCCTTGCTCGTCTCCAGGTAAGTTTAACGGCGCCCAAACCTCTTCAAAAAACTTTGCGCCACCTTCCAATATTTGATCGATTAACTCGTTGTCCAGAACGTCAAAGCCGGGTAGGTCAGAGTGGTCTAAAACTTTTAGAAAGTCGGTGAGTATAAATTTAAAGTCTTCGACGGGGGCTTTATAGCTTGGCATAAGGGGATTCCTCGGGCTTTAGGTTATTGCATAATTAGTGACAATAGGTATTTTCCCATGTAAGAGACGTAAAGGGCAACCATCAAATGACACGAAAGGTTACAGTTGTGTGACGATGCTACACGAATTTAGAAAAATAATTGTTCTGGCGCGATAATTCCATGTCCTGTTAATGTCTAGAAAAACATGAGATCTGGGAGAAGTATAATTGTATTCTACCGTTCCGTTAAAATGGATAGAAGGGTGCTGTGTATAACTATTAGTATAGCTATCATTATAAGTATAGGCGGGTTATTTTTCGCAGAGTATTTCTTTGGTGAATAAGTCTACCTGAGGACACGAAGCGCATAAAAATCATAATCGCTAGATGCACAGCAGTTATATTGTGGAGAGTGAGAAGTGGTTGGTTGCGGCAATTCTTCAAAATAGTTCTATGCCGAATGGCTCTCATGGAAATCTATATGTCGTACCAAAATCCAAAGAAAAAATTAACGAGTAAAAGATAGGCTCCCTGCTTTCGCAAGAAGCCATTCTTCGCTGTGAAAGCTTATTCTTCGGCGATTTTCACAATCTGTTTGCCGAAATTTTTACCTTTGAGCAAACCGCGAAATAGTTCTGGTGCGTTTTCCAGTCCTTCGCCGATCGACTCACGAAATTTAATCTTCCCGTCTTTGATCCAGTCACTTAACTGAGTAGTCGCTTCTAGCCAGCGATCATTCCATTCAGTAACGACAAAGAAACGATGCTCTGGCACATTTTTGGCGTCGGCAAAAATATGGAATGGCGATCTAACACTGGCAATATCTGTGGAGTTATAAGCAGAAACATATCCGCAAATCGGTGCTCTCGATCCAGGGTTCAATAGTTTGGCAACCGCCTCGCTCACTTCACCACCGACATTTTCAAAATACACATCGACACCATTGGGGCAGGCTGCTGCGAGTTCAGCCTCTAGGTTGCCTGCTTTGTAGTCAATACACTCGTCGAAGCCGAGTTCGTCTTTAACGTAAGCACACTTTTCTGGTCCGCCGGCAATACCAATAGCCCGTAAGCCTAGAATTTTAGCCATTTGACCAACTACAGACCCTACTGCTCCGGACGCTGCAGCAACGACTAAAGTTTCACCAGCCTTAGGTTTGCCGACTTCTGTAAGTCCCCAATATGCGGTGCGGCCTGGCATACCGATGACACCAAGGTGCATCGACAAAGTCCCCATGTTGTTATCGACAGGTCTAACCATCGGGTCGTCTGCATTAGCGATGAAATAACTCTGCCAACCGGTATACATAGTGACGTGATCACCGACCTTATATTTGTCAGATTTAGACTCTACAACGACACCCGCTGATTCAGCAGTCATAACCTCACCGATTTGGGCGGGCGCTGCGTAGCTTTTTATATCGTTCATGCGGCCGCGCATATAAGGGTCTAATGACAAGTCCAATACTTTGATGAGTATCTGGTTCTCGCCTACTTCGGGGAGATCTTTTTCTATTAAATCAAAACAGCTGTCATCTGGCTCACCATTTGGGCGTTTAGCCAGTACGATTTGTTGGGTTTTCATAGTCAGTGTCCTTGTTATTGGCATGGTTACGATAGTCTTCCAGGCCCGGTTATTAGTTTGTTTCTTGCCTGCTGATCAGGTGTTAGAGGCTATTTAGCACCATTTTCCAAACGCGTTTCGCGCGGTAAATGTCGCGATTATACTAACACAGATCCGCCTAAAATTACCCAGCTGTCTTATGCTTGAGGGGTCTTGCATTTTCAATGTTATTTGGCATTTTTTCTATGAAATTATTAATAGCCTGATAACCGTTATATTTATCATGTGCATAGAATAGGTCGCACTATTCGAAAAAATCGAGGTGAATCTAATGAGAAATATGACAAGGAATGTTGCTGTCGTGTTGCCATTAGTCCACTACTTGATTCGAAACCAGTCTCTTAATGTCCTGATCTTTTTTCAGCCAGAGTTCATTTATCCAGTTCTGAAAATGACTACGTTGTGTTGGATTGTCAAAGTAGTCCATGGAAAAAGCGTCACTATTCATTATGTCTGCAATAGGAGTGACATCTATTTTCACTTGAACATGTTGCAATCGACCGCAAACGAAATCCCAGAAAGTAGGGGTCCCATCGGGGTAGTAAATAGTGACGTTCAGTAATTTATGGAGTTGATCGCCCATTGCACTTAACACAAAGGCCATGCCCCCAGCTTTTGGGTTGAGTAAGTGGGTGTATTGATTATTTTGTTTTAAATGTTTCTGTGGAGTCCATCGAGTGCCCTCCAAAAAATTCATAATACTAACTGGCTTAGAGCGAAATTTTTCACAGGCTATACGGGTAGATTCGAGATCCTTGCCTTTAAGATGCGGATTTTTTTCCAGAAAGGCTTTCGAGTAACGTTGCATAAATGGAAAGTCGAGCGCCCACCAGGCAATGCCCAAAAAGGGTACCCAAATGAGCTCTTTCTTCAGAAAAAATTTTAAGAACGGGATTCTCCGATTAAATATGCGTTGTAGCACCAAGATATCGACCCATGACTGATGATTAGAAATCACCAAATACCAGTCCTTTTGAGACAGTTCGTGATCGCCAATAACGTCAATTTGCGTGCGACTAAAAAGATTCTGATTAACGCTGTTAACGCTTATCCAGAAAGTGGCACAGCCGTCTAATAAGTGTGAAATAAAGGTTTGCCAAGGTCTAACGGGAAGTAGCTTGAGCAACGACAGAAAGAATATTGGAATTACCCAAAAAATAGTATTTAACAAGTAAGCCAGCACACAGAGAAGGCCTGCAAGGTTGCTAAATAACGCTGTAGTCATAATTGATTCTCCATAACATCGACAAGTGTAAACCAAAACGAGCACAAGCATGAAGCATCGAACGTTATATTTTTTCGAAGATGTGCTTATTGGGTCTATTTTTCTATCTTAAGATGGGGAGCATTGCATATTATTGTAATTATTTTAAGTTGACGAAAGTACCTACACAGCGAACATTGATAAAATGACGCAGGAATAATCTAACGATATTTATAAGTTTATGATTACAATAATTACTCTGAAGGTGCGCGCCTGTTATACTCTCAGTTCTGCCGTTGTGTTGATACAGTGAGCGAATTAGACGTAGCTGATGAGGAGTGATCAAGTTTGGGAAAAAGCCGCCGAGTCTACGGTTTTGCCGCCTTCAAGGGCGTACTCGATATGCTGCCGCTTAGTTTGGCTGTCCTCCCGTGGGGCATACTCTTTGGTTCTCTTGCCGTGCAGCGAGGATTTACTTGGTTAGAGGCACAAGCCTTTTCTGCTATCGCCTTCGGGGGTGCCGTACAAATAGTCGCTATCGAACTAATCGCAGATAATGCAAGTTTGTTTACGATACTCTTCAGTGCTTTGGTTATTACTTCCCGTCACTTTCTCTATGGTCTGACTTTACGCGATCGCTTAAAAATCCAACCTTTAGGCTGGCGTTTGTCCTTAGGCTTTTTACTGACTGATGAACTGTTCGCACTTTCCGGGCATCGGCGCGCGTACAAAACCCGTCTACGTTTGTATTATGCCCTCGGTGCAGGGGGGAGTTTTTATGTTGCCTGGAATTTATGGACTTTTATCGGCATTGTGGCAGGAGCCTCGTTACCCGATATGACTGAGCTAGGTTTGGATTTCGCTATTGCAGCGACTTTTATAGCGTTAGTCGTGCCCAGTATAAAATCTTTCTCTGTGTTGGCTACGGTGGTGGTCGCGGGGATTGCTTCAGTCACTTTTTCTCTGTGGAACTTAGAGCTCGGATTGATTTTTGCTGGACTACTGGCAATGCTCGCCGGTTTCACAGTAAATTTATGGGAGCGCGGCAGATGACTTTCATCACTATTCTATTAGTGGCTGTGATTATCTTTACCAGTCGTTACCTGTTTTTGGAAGGAAGGCTACCGGTGCGCTTGGGATCAAATGCACGGGATTTTCTCAGGTTTAGCGGGCCAGCCGTATTAACTGCTATCTGTATGCCGATTATATTCGTCAAGGACAATGAGTTGAATATAGCGTTAAGTAACCCCTATTTAGGGGCCGCAGTTGTTGCGATAGCGACGGCCTGGAAAACGGGGAATATCTACTGGACTGTGGGGCTTGGCATGCTGGTTTTTGTCGCATATTCTATAGTTTGAACAGATAAGTCAGGCGGGGGATCGACCCCTGATAGTTAGACTTGTGCTCGCATTTCTTCTGGATTGAACGCATGATGAAGATAGTTGAAAATAGAATGACATCGATCACCGTCGTTAACTGTACTCATCTTTCATGGACTAGAGGGCAATTGCAATGTTAATTAGTAATATAGAAGTCATCCCCGACAAACGAATTGTTGAGCATTTGGGGTTAGTACAAGGTAGCAC
>JBLHNZ010000243.1:0-6141 GCA_047623245.1 Oceanicoccus sp.
TGGTACTAGACCCCCTCATTGAACGCTTGAGCCTAAGCCAAGCGTTGGCTCACTTACGCACCATTTTGTCTAACAAAATATTTCAAGCGCAGACAATTGATTCTCCGTTACAGCTTCTGGGTACTTTGGAAGCCGCGGGGTTACAATTTTCCCATTTATGGATTGCGTCAATGTCCGAGCGCCAATGGCCATCTGCACCGTCACCCAACCCATTAATACCGACGCTGTTACAGCGCACAACGTTTATGCCGCATGCTTGCCCTGAGAGAGAATTATTGTTTGCGAAGAATTTGACCGAACGATTTTTAAACAGCGCAAAGCACGTAGTAGTGAGTTTCCCGCAATCGCATGGGGACAATCCCGAAAAAGTTAGTGCGTTATTTATAGAGCACCCTCGAAAACCCTTGCAAGATTTATTGGGAGGAGCACTCGAAGACCTAATACCAAAATTTGAATTGAGACGCCGCCATTTCGAGTCTTCAAAGATGGAGACAATCTCGCTCAAAAATGCTCCGAAGTTGGGCCCCGAAGAAAACGTAAAAGGCGGAAGCAGCGTTTTTGCTAGCCAATCAGCATGTCCATTTCGAGCATTTGCAACTCATCGCCTTGGGTTAAAACGGTTGGAGCAACCTGAAATTGGATTAAGTGCAGCCGATCGAGGTTCATTATTACATAGGGCGTTAGAATTTATTTGGGAAAAGCTCCAAAACCGAGAGAGGTTACTTGCCCTCAATAACAGAGCTATAGAGGATATGTGTTTCGAATCTTCGGCCGTTGCGGTAACTGAACTGGCATTGAAGCTACCATTCAATCGCCTGGGGAAAAGATTCCAAGAGCTAGAAGCCAAGCGCTTAACTAAGCTGCTGGTTGCTTGGCTGTCCGTTGAAAAAGAAAGATCAGAATTTACTGTAGAGGCGTTGGAGCAAAGGAAAAAATTTCGATTTCATCAATTAGAATTGGAAACTAGAATTGACAGAATAGACCGTCTAGCAGACGGGAGCCTATTAGTTATCGATTATAAAACTGGAGCAGCCAATGTGAATCGTTGGTGGGGCGATCGTCCCGATGAACCTCAATTGCCTTTGTATAGTATGTTAGCGGAATCGCAGTCTGATAGCGAAGTCGTCGGAGGTATCGCTTTTGCGAAAATCCGGCATGATGAATGTTTATTGACGGGCGTCGGTGACTCTAATTTACTCGAAGAAAAAGTTAGATGGACAGGGAAAATCCAGACAGAATGCGGCATCATTGACTGGCAGAACCTAAAAGAAAGCTGGACGAAAGTTCTTACAGTTCTAGCGGAAAACTTTATCTCTGGACGAGCCGATATCGACCCCTCAAAGCCCCCCAAAACATGCCAGTACTGCGATTTGGCATCGATGTGTCGAGTTAATCATAAAGAGTTGGCAACATGATAAATGATATCAACTCCAGTAAAACCAGTCCGCAAAGCAGCCCTGAATCGTCAGTGCGTTTGCCTATCGATTTTCAGCAGCGGATAGATGCGTTAAATCCTTTGCGTTCCATTTGTGTTACAGCACCGGCTGGATCGGGAAAAACCGAACTACTAAGCCAGCGCGTACTAAAGCTGTTATCTAAAGTAGATCAGCCGGAAGAGATATTAGCCATCACTTTTACCCGTAAAGCCGCATCGGAAATGCATACCAGAATTATTGAAGCACTTAAGTTTGCCGAAACCTCTCCAAAACCTGAACAGCCTCATAAGATATTGAGTTGGGATCTAGCTCGCAGTGTACTATCTCGGGATAAAGAACTTGGCTGGCAACTACTGTCGAACCCTAACCGACTAAAAATACAAACCATTGACGGTCTTTGCAGTTCTTTAACGCGACAAATGCCGATTTTGTCGAACTTCGGAGCCCAACCTAAAGTCGTTGAGCAAGCTGAAACGTATTACGCTACTGCAGCAAAAAACCTGCTTGAACATTTAGAAAAAAACAACCCTTTCTCAGCCGATTTAATCACTTTGTTAAGTCATGTTGATAATGATATGCAAAAAGTTGAGCGCTTATTGTCGTCGCTACTGAGACGTCGTGATCAATGGTTGTTGCATATTGGTTTAGGCTCATCGGAGGTTGATGCCCGCAAGCAATTGGAATCAACTCTTCAGGATGTAATACAAGATTCACTGGCTCATCTCGCGCATGACCTACGGCCGATGGCTTCTGAGATAGTCCCGCTGCTTGATTATGCTGGTTCTAATATGCAGCTATCAAATAGTGCATCCCCTATAGCAAAGCTGGCCGGTATTTTGGAACTGCCTACAGACAGATGTGAAGCCTTACCGCAATGGCTGGGCATCGCCAGTCTTTTTTTGACTGCTTCAGATGATTGGCGCAAGAGCATTAATGTTAACTCAGGTTTTCCGACGGTAACTAGTGACGGTGACAAAAAATTAGCAAAAACAAGAAAGGAAACATGGCAGCACCTTCTGAGTCTATGTAAAGACAACAGTCGTATGTTAGAAAGTCTGGCGACAGTCCGTCATCTGCCGTCGCCAACTTACCCGGACCAACAATGGGTGTTACTTGATTCCCTCACACGATTACTACCTGTTCTCGCCGCTGAGTTGCGGTTAGTGTTTCAGCAATACGGAATAGTCGATTTTATTGAAATCAGTATCGCGGCATCTAATGCTTTAGGAGACAGTCTACGGCCAACTGATTTGGCTATGAAGTTGGACTATCAACTTCACCATATTTTGATTGATGAATTTCAAGACACCGCAAGTACGCAGTACAATCTTCTAAAGCGATTGGTGGAAGGCTGGAAAGAATATAACGCCAGCAACCCCGATAATCCCAATACGCTATTTATTGTCGGCGACGGGATGCAGTCGATCTACGGTTTCAGAGAAGCTAATGTCGGCTTGTTTATGGATGCAAAAAAGAATGGAGTCAATGGCGTACTGTTAGACGATTTGCGCCTGACCGTTAACTTTCGATCTACTCCGGTTATTGTCGATTGGGTGAACACACTGTTTTTGGACGCATTCCCGTCTCGAGAAAACATTTCCCGAGGTGCCGTTCCCTACGAGCTTGCCGAATCATTTAATCCTAACCAAACTAACAGTTTGGTTAGAGTGTTAGGTTTTTCTGGCGGAGAAACAAGCGTTCGAGAAGCGGAAAAACTAGCAAAACTAATTCAAAACCTGCAAGCCGAAGACGCCGGCATCAGTATTGCCGTTCTTGTTCGAAGTAGGGGTGCTTTAGTCGACATTATTCCGGCTTTGTCTAGACGCGGACTAAACTGGAGCGCCAAAGACATAAATCCTTTAGTCAATTATTCAGCAGTTGCCGATCTGCTAAGCCTGACCAAAGCGCTCTTAAATATTTCCGACAATATTAGCTGGGCGGCATTCCTACGAGCACCATGGATTGGTCTGGATAATTCGGATTTATACATTCTAATTGGAGGAGAGAATGTTCTCCTTTCTGTATTCTCTTGTGTAATTGACAGAGAACTCCTGACGAAATTGTCTCCGCACGGATCCAGCCGGATGCAGATTGCCAGCGATATAATTCTATCTGCCTACCGCAATCGCAAACGCCTGGATCTTCGAAGCTGGATCGAAGGTATTTGGGTAGCACTCGGTGGTGCCAGCACTGTAACGTGTTTAGAAGAATATGCCTATGTGGACGCTTTTTTTGACCTGCTTAGTAAACACCAAGTCGGCGAGGGTCAGTTATCGCTAAATGAATTCGAGAATGCTATCGACTCTCTGTACGCTGAGCCAGTCGAAGGTGATTCTAATCTGCAGATTATGACCGTTCACAAATCCAAAGGCCTTGAGTTCGATGCTGTGTTTTTACCAGGTTTGGCGAGATCATCGCGTAGTGATGACAAAGGCCTACTTATTTGGAACGAATATATTAGTGACAACCACCAATCACTTGGTCGCACTGGCCTGGTGATAAGTCCTTTAGAAGCAAGCGGTCACGATGAAGACAGCATCTATAAGTATTTGCGCTATGAGCAATCACTATCGTCAAAGTTAGAGGAGACGAGACTCTTATATGTGGCGGCAACGCGAAGTATCACGCAACTATATATTCTATTTAGTGCTTCGGTTGATGAAAAAACTAAGTTGCCTCGACCACCGGCAAAAAACTCTTTACTCGCCCGAGTTTGGGGACCTCTGGAAAATTCAGTCGATTGGGATATTGAAACTGAACCAAAAAACCAACAGTATGGTTTGGATTTTAGATCAGATGATTCACTGAACAAGATTATACGCATAGAACAACAATGGAGGGCGCCCGATTTCATTTCAACGAATCCACTGGATAATTACTACCTCGAAAACCGAATCTCAACAGATTATAAAAACATACCCAGTTTGTCCGTCGATTCATTACCGGTAAGTGTGGGAAATATTTGCCATTTAATATTAGAAATGCTGAGTAATTCAGCTCGTCAGTCAGGGTCAAAACGGATGTCAGAGAGTAAATGGCTGAGCTTTACTGAATCAAATATGACGGTATGGCTCGAAACATTACTGAAAGACGACGGTCTCGAAAAACGGTTATGGCCTAACGCCGTGGTAGACATTATCGAAAATATTAATCGGACTTTATCTGATCGGCAAGGTCGATGGATATTATTTGGAAATCACAAGGCCGAATCGACTGAACTAAAGCTATTATCGCTGGCTACTGATCAAATCAACACGCGCGTAATAGACCGATGTTTTATCGATGAAAAAAATCAGTGCTGGATAGTCGACTACAAAACCTCTCGATTAACAGAAGGCGAACCAAGAAAGGATTTTTTTGAGAGAACATCTGAGAGATATAGGAACCAATTACTTGTCTACCGGGATTATCTTTCTAAGATCCAACCTTACGCTGCATCATCGAGTATTAAAATGGCGCTGTATTTTACTTACTATTCTCACTGGCTAGAAGTTGAAGACCCTTGAGCTCTACGAGGTGTTCTTTTGATTGTTCAATAGTTTGACCGCGATACCTTTATAATGTGCATGAAAAAAACAAGGGCCCTACATTCGCCGAATCAGATAAAATACGGTAGTACATCCAGCAAATCAAATCATGATTTTGGAGAGTAACATTGTCGAAATTTCGAACAAAAAAAAGCAATCTACAAACCTTTAGGCAAGAAAGACGTCAGGCTCCTGCTGGAACACAAGTTTTAACTATCATCGATCAGCTGGAAGACGGACGAGGCGTTGGCAAATTTGAAGGGAAAATTGTGTTTGTCGAAAGGGCGCTAAAAGGGGAGGAGGTGAAAGTTAAGTTCACGAAGTCGTTTAAAAAATTTGATGAGGCAAAAACGGTTAAAGTGATGTTACCATCGAATAATCGAACAACACCGCTATGTACCTATTTCGGTAGCTGTGGAGGCTGTAACCTACAGCATTTCGAATTTCAAGCCCAGACCCAATTCAAACAAAAAAACATCGAATTGAGAATGGCTAACGCTGAACTCATCGGAAAAAATGATTTAAAACTAGAGATGGCTGACTCTGTTTCTTCACCTCCGTATCAATATCGGCATCGGGCACGATTATCTGTGGAAGCCAATAGTAGTAAATGCGTTATCGGTTTCAAAGGAAGTAAATCAAACAAGCTTGTTGATATTACTGCATGTGAAATTTTGCTGCCACGCCTCAATAGTATAATTCCAGACTTAAGAAAAACGATTAGTAACCTTGTTGGTCGCTCAAAAATACTCGAAGTACTGATCCTCGAAGACTCAAACGCGCAATTGTTTGTACAAATGCGAACAGGTAGAAATCTATTGGCGATAGACCTAACGAAGTTAATAGACTTTTCGGCTAAATCGGGAGTACTCGTCGAGTGTAACAACTTGCCAGACAATTCAACCTACTGGAAATCAGGCTTGGAATCACCTACTAGCATTTTGCCGGACGAAGGCATAACATTTAACCATACACTTACCGATTTCACCCAGATAAACCCCAGTGTAAATGGGAAGATGCTTAAACAGGCGTGCCAATGGCTAGACTTGTCGACTAAAGATCATGTTCTTGATTTATTTTGTGGAATAGGAAATTTTAGTTTGCCTATAGCTAAAAGGGTAAACCATGTTCATGGGTATGAAATTAGTGCTTATATGGTGGAGAAGGCGGAAGGAAAT
>JBLHNZ010000244.1:0-6140 GCA_047623245.1 Oceanicoccus sp.
ATTTTGTACCGAGTTTTTCGGTGCGGGTGAACCTCGAGTGTTTATGACCTATGAAGGGTCCATGGGGAATGTATTAACTTTAGCTCATGAAATTGGACACGCTTGGCACGCATGGTTATTGAAAGACCTAGGGCATAGCGAAAAGAACTATCCAATGACCTTAGCGGAAACGGCCAGTATTTTTGCCGAAACGCTAGTGCGTCAATCGGTATTGCGCAATGCGACAAGTGATTCCCAAAAACGCGATATTCTATGGCAGGAGGCCGAAGTCGCTTCTGCATTGCTGATCAATATTCCCGCTCGCTTTGAGTTTGAACAAAGTTTTGTGGAAGCTCGTAAACTTTCTAAGGTCTCTTCGAAAGCAGCTAGAAGTTTAATGCACGATGCCTGGGGCAAATGGTACGGCGAATCCATTACCGATTATGATGATTTGTATTGGGCTAGCAAATTACATTTTTCTATCGCGGAAATCGGTTTCTATAATTACCCCTATTTGTTTGGCTATTTATTTTCTCTTGGGGTTTACGCTCAAAAAGATAAAGAAGGAGATAACTTCCGCTTTGCTTACCGTGAGTTATTAAAAGATACTGGCAGGATGACAGCTGAGCAATGTATTCAAAAACACCTTGGTCGAGACATTCGAGACGCTTCATTCTGGCAAGAGTCGATGGATATTGTTAATGACTCCATAACGTCACTTGAAGCGCTCGTTTAATCCTCGCGGCACAGGGAAGACAATCCAAATAAATCAGCGTTTATTGAAAAATAGAAGCTGATTTCTTCTTTCTATAGTTGCCGGCACTCGTACTCTGTTGGTGCCCGCACTTGTCATGTCCATACTTCTTGATAATTTTCTGGCCCATCTGCGCCACACCAACCGATCACACTGACCCGTGGTAACAGTCCGTGTTGCTACCGATATGTGCCGCCGTCTCGCAGTTAGGTAAATGGCCGCTGTTCACTCCAATCCCTTAGCCGAAAATACACCTCTCGAATCCATCCTAGAGGTATGACCATTTAATGGGAGCCGTAAATACAGGGTTAATTTGATTTAAGCCTATCTTCCACTTCTTTTATTGCCATGTCAGTGGTGTATGTCACACCTCTTGTAAGGCGTTGATAAAATGAATCAAAATTGTCGCCGAAAAGAACACTGAGAGCCTCAAAGGCAGCATGCCCTGCTTCGGAGCCGTCCTGGCAACAATTTACCAACGCGGCGGCGGCCTGTCCACGATGTGTACCTTGGGTTCCCCGCGCTTTTTTATATAAAAATTTGCTTTTTCTTTTCAATTGGTCCAGCCCAGAAACACCAAAGGCAAGAGACCTTCCTGCAACAAACCCACCCGCTCCTCCAATAGCCGTACCCAAACCGGGAATAATGGAACCAACAGTGAGTCCGCCCGCTGTAGCTGCCACAGTTAAACCACTCTGCGCCGTGCCAATCGCCAGTTTTCTGTGTTCTTTTGTCCGTTTCTTCGAAAGAACATACGCAATTGCTTTCCTCACTTCAGTATGACCGATAGTGCTGCCATCATAGGAAGTAGTATCCTGAAAATAGGCTTGTAATATACCTTGCAGAATATCAACCTTTATTTTCGCGATGGCTGCAGAAGTCAGAGTTCCAGCTCCACAGAATAATTGATTAGCAAGTATTGTTTTCCATGACATATGGGTTTTCCCCAATTAAACAGTGAATTGATCCATATGGATGCATAGTACTATATTACTAAACCGACGAATGTGGTGTAGAACATGTCGTCCGATTAATATATTCCCGCTATGTTCAATTTACTCAGCATTACAAAATCAGGTACTTCACCTACTCGCTACGCAAGCTTTTAGGCTTTAAGGTGATCTATCCCTGATATTCTCTACCGCTCCTCGCTGCGGGTGAACATTCAAGCTGTTGTTTTGTGGTGCTAAGCGACAACGCAGTTTACCTATGTCCTGTTAACATCGATAGCGTTTTTCCTGATGGCAACAATTCAGCGATTCTCGTCCTAAAAGCCGACAGCTCATCTGCACTTAATTTACCCTTCCACTACTGACTGGAGCCCATGGTAAAGAAATTACTTTCTGTCATTCACATACCCGTTCCGAACTCAGGAGCGAATTGCTGTGCTTTACTTTTCATATTTCCAAAAGTTGTTGCTTCGCCAAACTCAACAATTTTCTCCTAGCTATAGCTCAATTCCAAAATCATTGCCATCCATCCAATCGTCGCGATCAAATCAGATTTCAGTTTCGAATAGAGGCGTAAGTGCACGTTCGGAACATTTTTAAAACCTCTGTGAGTATTTAAGAAATACGTAAGCGAATATAACGATTAAAGATCCCATGTGCAGGTTTCTACTTTTCAAGACTGAGCCAGTCATTAAAAGTATTAGATCCACTAGGAAAATATCTAGCTGCCAGTTCCTGATCCATCATATTATCCCTATGGTTAACCCCCGAAAAATAAACATCCTTAGGATTTCGAAAGACAACAAAATAAGTACACTCTGGATAATAAGGAATACCATCGAGTGGAGTATGTGTTTTTATGAATCGACGATGTAACTGTTCTTCGAATTGTAGTAAGTAGTCTTCGATCGGAGCAAACGCAAGGAGGCCCAATGAAGCGTTTTACTTCCTGTACCCATCTCTTTTAGTCAGCGCTATGAAATTGAAGTAGACTATCCGCTTTATTACCCAAGGAAATGAAATGAGCCGTAAAGCTAGCAAGACCATTCGAATCGACGGCACCGTTGCTCCAGGGTTTGAGTCAGTTAAAACATTGTACGAACACAACATGCGGACGCTGATCGAAAAAAACACGCAGCTCTGTGTGTATCATCAGGGTGAGAAAGTTGTCGACCTCTGGGCTAGCGTCGGCGAGGGCGTCAATTTCTCTCCCGACTCTCTCGTTAATTGTTTCAGCAGTGGCAAAAGCCTTGAAGCCATTGCCATGGCGTCACTCGCAGGAAAAGGCCTGTTAGACTACAACGCTAAAATAGCCGATTACTGGCCCGAATTCGGAACCAATGGCAAGGAGGAACTCACTGTAGCTGAACTCATGCGCCATGAAGCCGGTCTTGCCGCCCTTGATTCTTCTATAGAACCGCATGATCTTCTTACAGAAAACATCAAGCAGAATAAAGTCGGAAAAATCATCGAGGCCCATGCTCAGACATTTCGAGAAGGCGATGGCAGCAGAAGAGAATATCACGCCGTGACCAGAGGCTGGATCGTCAATGAGGTATTTCGTCGAATAGATCCTACTGGGCGAACCATCGGCGAATTTTTGCGTGAAGATATTAGTGGGCCGCTGGAAGCCGATGTGATTATTGGAGTCAAGGAGGACGAATTGCATCGAGTCGTAAAAGTATCCCCGCTCCGTATTCGCTTCCAATTTTTCGAGGGATTGAAGCCGAAGTTTATGGGAAGAAGAATGGAGCGTAATATATTACAAACGCTTGGAAGGCTTGTGCGTCTTTACCCCAATATGAGAAAAGGCACAACCAAAGGTAGTCCGGCTCCACTAACGGGTATGGATAGAATTGAATTTTTCAATGAAATAGCTGTGGCTAAAGGAGAAACACCTTCTGCTAATGCAAATTGCTCGGCACGGGGCTTGGCAAAAATCGCAGCTATGATGTCGTCCGGCGGAAAGTGGGCGGGTTCGGAATATCTAAACGACCACGCGTGGAACGCCATGCATAGCGATCCCGTAAAAAGAGACATGGGATTCAGCACCGTGACTTTCTCTCAGGGAGGCGTTGCCGAGTTCACCGAAACTTCGCCGGCTAACACCAAACTAGAACGAGCGTTTAACGCCGGTAGAGAAGGTTTTCACGGCTGGATGGGGCTTGGTGGATCGATCTTTCAATGGCATCCGCAACAGCAAATAGGCTTTGCATATGTGCCGACATCCTTGAATGTCCTGGACATTTTTAACGAGAGAGGAAAGATGTACCAAACTGAGGTGCTCAGCTGCGTAGAAAAATTACTTTACTCGCGAGCAAGTAAAACATAAATTAATTGTTAGAGATCTCCAGCTACATTAAAAAACACACGTACCACGGCTACTCAAAAATCGAACCCTGCAGCCTCAACTCTTTTGAGATTATTAGCTATGATTAGACACGATGAGAGAAAAAGCTATTAGAACCACTCTCTCACTTGATCAACTCGAACCTCGGACTAACCATAGACATGAATCAGGACCTAGGCGAACTGGCTCTCATCAGTGACAACGATTTCTTTCGGTGTTGGAAGGATGGTCGCGCGCTGCACTTTGGGCTCAAACGAGATTGGGTACTACAATCAATCGGGCATTTGGAGCAGCAAATTGCCGCGTTAAGTCTCGGCGATCTGCAATTAGACAACGTAGCGTTCTTTTGTGGCGGATTGCGCAATCTTGATCTTTCCGGAGCATGGTTGCTATATCGAACAGCGGAACAGTTAAAAGCGAACGGGATGGCAGCAGAGTTCAGTGGTTTCAAGGCGGAACATTTTAAATTTATCGAGCAAGTACTCGACATCGAGTCCCAGTCACATGAGAAAGTCCCGCCGACAAGCTGGCGTACGCGCTTTGTGGCTCGCGCAACGTCCGCGCTCGACGCAATAGCTAACGGCCTTGCAGAGCGCCTATCCTTTGTAAAAGCTGTGCTTCGAGAGTTAAAAGTCCTGGTATTGAATCCTCGTCGCCTGCGCTGGATCGCTACTGTTAGGCATATCAACGAAGCTGGCGTAAATGCATTGCCCGTCGTATTAATGATGTCATTTTTGATCGCCTTAGTACTCGCTTTTCAAGGCCAAAATCAACTCGCGAGGTTCGGTGCTCAAATTTATACAGTCGATCTGGTGTCGATATCAGTATTACGCGAAATGGGCGTGCTACTGACCGCGATATTGGTATCGGGGCGCTCGGGAAGCGCCTTTGCAGCAGAGATCGGTGTTATGCACCTCAACGACGAGATAGACGCGATGACTACGATGGGTATCCGTCCGCTGGAAGTTCTGCTTATCCCTCGGTTGTTAGCGCTTATGCTTAGCTTACCGCTGCTGACTTTTCTCGCCGATATCGCAGGGTTATTGGGAACGTTGGCTGTGACTACATCGTTGCTGGATATGCCTGTCAGCTTGGTGATAGACCGTTTCCTCGACCTCGATATCGGCAATCATTTCCTTGTCGGTATGATCAAAGCACCTTTTTTTGCCGTAGCAATCGCCATGATTGCCTGCTTTCGCGGTTTCTACGTCGAAAAGTCTGCCAATGCCGTGGGCCTAAATACGACACGAGCCGTTGTCGAATCCATCTTCATGGTGATTGTGCTCGATGCCATTTTCTCGATAATTTTCGTTAAATTGGACTGGTGATAAAGTAATGATACAAAAAGACGCTGAAGAAATCATTCGTATCGACGGCCTAGTCAATCGCTTTGGCACGCATACCGTGCACGACGGCATTAACCTTAGCGTTTATCAAAAAGAAATATTGGGAATCGTGGGTGGTTCAGGTACAGGCAAGTCAGTATTACTTAACTGTATGCTCGGTTTGAGAGTCCCGAACGCCGGTACGGTAACTGTATTTGGTCAAGATATCGCTCGGCAGGAAGCGCGAGAGCTGAGCTTTTGTCAGTTGCGCTGGGGCGTTCTTTTTCAGACGGGTGCCCTCTTCTCTGGCCTAACCGTTCTGGAAAACGTCATGGCTCCAATTCAGGAGCATGCGGCCGCCAGTTCTAAACTGGTGGAAGAAATAGCTCGCTTAAAACTGCATATGGTGGGATTGTCAGAAACGGCGTTCGAAAAATATCCATCGGAGCTATCGGGCGGCATGATCAAAAGAGCTGCACTAGCAAGGGCTTTAGCCATAGAACCAAAAATTATTTTCCTCGACGAGCCAACCGCTGGACTTGATCCTATAGCGGCCGCGGAGTTTGACGAATTGATTTTATATTTACGTGATCACTTGAATTTAACCGTCGTCATGATTTCCCATGATATGGATTCACTGCTGACCATTTGCGATCGCTTTGCCGTCATCGTCGACAAAATAGCTATTACCGGTAAACGCGATGAAATTATCCACCATTCGCATCCGTGGATTCGAGCCTATTTTGGTGGCGTTCGCGGCCGAGCAGCACGAGCCTGATGTT
>JBLHNZ010000245.1:0-6133 GCA_047623245.1 Oceanicoccus sp.
TGATAGCAGCACCGACACCAGTCATTACTCCACAACCTACTAACGCAGCCTTATCCAATGGTATGTCTTTAGCTATTTTGACCGCACTAATACTAGGACAAACAACATATTCAGCCATACAACCCAACAGAGTCATTACTTGCAAGTCTTCATCCCCGCGATGCACTCGCGTCGTGCCATCGATCATTTTTCCTTGCGCGGCAGACCCAGCTGTACACATATTATGTCGGTGATTATGACAATCATTACATTCCCCGCAAAATGGCACAAATGACAATACGACATGATCGCCAATTTCAAATTGAGTAACGCCTTCTCCAACCTCCTCGACAATACCTGCACCTTCGTGCCCGATCACGATGGGAGTTTGCATTGGAATAGTACCGTTAATCACCGATAGATCAGAGCGACATACGCCTGTCGCCTTCATTTTAACTAATAGTTCTCCGGCTTTTGGCGGATCGAGCGTCACTTCTTCAACGCTGTATTCTTTAATCGCATTAACCACTACGGCTTTCATTGTTTTCAATTCATTTCTCCTCTATAGATTTACACATGATCGTAAAGACAATCTCGAAAAACACTATTAGTGAATATTCAAAGGGCACTAAGCATGCCATAGGTTGCCGCGACGAACAATTCCCACAGATACATAATATCTTGGGGAAGTGGTCTGGCATAAGAGTAGCGGGTGATTTTTTCCAAAATTCTATCGGAATTCATCTATCCTTAACGGTAATAATAGTGGCTAAATGGAGAGCCGAACGATGTTTAATTCAACTCAGATGAATCAATGACTTCCTCTTCCACAACAAGGAAAGACTTAGGAATCGATTTTCTTCGACAGACACCAAGCCGTTAACTAATGATAACGTTTCCAAGCGGTAAAACGGTCTTTCATTTCCTCCAACCACCGCTACTTTTCTGTCGAAAAAAGACAGGAGCCTTCAAAAAAAAACCTGTATAGGCATACAATATATTCGGTAAAACAATAAACGATTGTGGCAAAAAAAAATTCATAAATCGTTTTAAATCAATAACTAAGCTATTCACTTGAGAAAATAAAAGCCGGGACACCAACCTAATCGCGCCGATAAAAAACAGTCTTCCAGTCTTTTCACGTACACAGATTATCATCCCTCCACATACCCAGGAAAAGTCATCCAAAGGAAACGTATCTGCCGAAAATACTACCGACTACATCGGTTTTTAAGTTTGTTCCACAATCTCGGAATGGCTACTTTTTACTCTATTTAAATACAGTTCAATATGTGATGGTTAAGACGGAAACAAAGCCTTACGCTTATGCAATCAAGCTCGCTAATTCGAATGTCATTCAGATTACCTGGACGATGGATGAACAATTTATACCAGCCAATCCCTGCAAAATTAAAGTTCTGTAACCATACCCAATTCCACAAAACCGATTATTTTCTTCCCCAGCATAATGATAAATTCTAGGCTCAGAGCTGAGCGACGAACAACCTCAATAGCTTCAGGAGTGTTTTTCCTAATAAATTTCGAAGAAAGGAACATGGGATACATTGACCACGACTTACGAATGAGGCTTACAAAAATTAAAAGGTATAAACAAACACACCAACTCAACGTTCGATCGGCTGTCGTAGAAGTGAGCGGTAGCAAGAAATGGTAATATTAGCGTTTCTAAAAAGATGTCAACATTAAGATAATTCAACATGGGATAAGAAAGCGCGAAATGCTTCCATCTCGTCGCTTACTTACACCACATTCATTAATCTCTAGCAGTTTACAAAAGAGGACTCTTCTTAAATTTGGACAATGTCATCAATTCGATCCGAGTGACCATCTATGGCATACGACATTATAACTAAGTCTCTACAAGTTCCGTTACGGTCTTCAACATAGTCGGCCAAAAGGGCTTCAGGAACAAACCCGAGACGACGGAAAGCCGCTTGAGCTCCATGTTGATCCGGCGTCATGTTCGCCATTAGTTTTTTAACGCCAATACTACGAGCAACATCGAAAATCTCTGATGTTAAATTTTTACCGAGACCCCTCGTCCGATATTCGCTACTGACATTAACTCGCAACTCCCCTACACGACGTGTCCAAGGAGCCGGATTACGATGCACTGTAGCGTACCCGATCAAATTTTCGTCACCATCGTAAACAACAATCGACGTCGAGTGACCTGTTTCAATGTTTTGAATCCAATTATCAACAACATCCGGCTGGGTAAGATCGACGCGTAAAAACAATAGGTCCTGTTGAGGTAAAGCTTGAGAAAACGCCAAGATAGCGTCTCTGTCCGAGGCGGTCATCAGACGAATCTCGACAACAGCGCCGTCTGGCAAGGAAATAGATTTGGGATAGCGAGAAGCAGAATCCTGATTCGACATTATAACTCCGTAATTTTTAGTGGTTGATCTGTGCGTCTTTTTCTTGAGCTGCACTCAGCAACTCGTTAAATACATCATTGGCTCCGTCGACGATAATTTCCAGGTCGGGAAGTAAACGAGGCTCTGCGATGAAGTTGAAAAAAAGCTGTTTGTTGTAGCTCAAAATCGTCAGACTCATGCCGACGTTACCCATGAGTATCAACAAACCAATGGTATCAGTCACCTCAGCCCCACACATATATTGCGGCACCTGCATTCCTGGAACATTCGTACAAACGAAATTGATACCCATGTTAGGGGGGCGATATCCAATGTTGGGCATTAATGGAAGCGGCACTTTAGCAGCCAGCGCGGTCGGGTCTAATGGTGTCCCAACTAACTGCGTCACAGCCATCATCAGCGGCGGAAAATTAGGCATCTTTTCCTGCAGTACTGTCATCGCCTGAGCTTCTTCATCTTGCTTAATGCGTTGCGTCTCGGTGACAACTTCTTGTAATCGTTCCAGGGAATTCATCGGCCAGGCAGGTAGCATAGGAAAGATCGCAGATACCTGATTACCCAAAGCACCTTTCTGGTTTTCCGTCCGAATGTTGACGGGACACATGATTCGCATGTATTTATCATCAACTTTCTCATTTTTTGCGTCCAAATAACGAGACACAGCTTCAGAAACGACAGCGAGAACAACGTCATTAATGGTTCCACCTAGATGCCGGCGAATTTCTCTGATTTCAGTAAAGGGTTTTTTCAGCCACTTAACACGACGCTTCGGACCAACCACGCCAGAATTAAACGGTGCAGTTATGGCGGGCTTACGCATGAACTTAGTAAACACTTCCGTGGCTTTCTTTATCCGGTCAAAGGATCCTCTACTATTACTCACAACATCAAACGGATTGATCTTGGTCAAATTACTAAGATTTTCCTGGATGGCCTCGGCCATAAGGTTCGCGGCAGACTGTGCAGGCTCTGGATGCCACCCTTCTGCAGGTGGCTCCGGATTGCCAGCGTTTGGATCGAGGTCGTACAAAATTGTTGTTAGGTCTATCCACGATGCGCCATCAATTAGCGCGTGATGCGTTTGCTGAAGAATGAGGGTTTTTCCTGGTACTCCTGTTAGAACGACAAATTTCCAGAGAGGTAAGTTTCTATCCAACATCGGTTCATTGAGTTCGACACCCACATTAACACCTTCCTCCAGACTCGTTCCTTCTGCCAACTGATGACAGATAACATGATTCTCTAGTCGAAATGTTGCGTCATCCACCATCTTGGGATGGCCCAGGCTAAAAGGTATTTGTGCCAATTTTCGTCGATAAGCTGGGACCAGGTGAATAATCGATTCAAACCGCTTTAAAATTTTATCGAAAGGTACTTCGCCATCAAGCACATATATTGATGATATGTGCATCGGACCACTGACCGACTCCATGTAAATAAATGATGCATCTGTTTCCGTTAATCGCATTTTTTTTCCTCTTATAGGGTTGCTGCAATAGTCTTACATCACACAGTAAAAAACAACCAACATTATTAACTATTTTTAATTTGCTGAGGAGCATTCAAACGTAGCGGCATAGTGATACTAAAAGTTACTAAAAACGCCTGCCGGTAACCTTTTACCGCAAGCTTATTTCCTCAAACTGGAGAGGAAGATAATCGCAGGAACGCAAGCCTCCTAACAGTAAGTTAACTGCTGCGCTTTTCTTCGAGCGCTTAGGAGCAATGAAGGTAATCGCTGCTATGTCGCTAATTTCAATACCATGACCCGTGCTTGTATAAGTGACTGTATATTTGACTGCATAAGTGACTTTATACCTGCTGGTAGTGTCCGTAGTGACTTCTGCTGCGTGAAAACCCCCAGACCATTGCTCGCGTCCAATGAACGAAGACTTTAAGCCAGCACTTTGTAGAAGTACTTCGTCTGAAGTTTCGACCAAACAGTGCTTAGACAACCCCTCTTACTCTATAAAAACGTTAGATTTCGCGTCGACATTTTGTCCCCCTGCATACGAACAACGAGACAACACACCCATTTAATTTGTTGCAAAACTCGATATCTAATTAGGTAGCCGAAACGCTTGAGGACCACTAAGCTCAAATAGCGCCAGCATAGACACCGATAGCGCCCTGTTTTTCATATGAAAACGGCGTCAAGCGATCAAAAATCGTCGTTTAGCGATAGTCTACTCATTTTCCCAAACGAACTCGCACTCCTTGCAATAGTCAATTAATAGCATCAATATTAATTTAATGCATTTGAAAATTACGGAAGGCGAAAAAACTGACCGAACTAGGCCGCACCTCAATAACAACCATTGTATGACACGACTATCAGGAAATTGTCATGACCAAAACCGCTGAGCGGCTTACAACTATTCATATCGACAAAGAAGATTTCAATTTTTCCATTGCTCATTTCACCATCTTCTCGGCAACGGAGCGAGAGCGACTGCACGGCCACAACTATCAAGTGAGTGCAGAGATAACTGCACCTGTAGATGATAACGGCATGACTTTCGACTACAAACTCTATAAAGAACGAATTCGCCAATGCTGCGAAAATATTGATGAGTATCTTTTACTACCCTCCCTGTCGCCACACCTCGAGATTGCTGAAGATGACACATTCTACCGCGTTGAGTTCAATGGCGAACTGATGTATTTTCTGAAAAGCGATACACTATTGCTTCCTGTCCTCAATTCCACAGTAGAAGAATACTCTAACTACATACTTGAATACCTGCTGTCCTTTTCAACAGATATTCAACAATATGATGTACGAGAACTTGTTATCAAAGTCAGTTCCGGTCCCGGGCAAAGTGGATCGTCTCAATGGAAAAAGTAAATAGGAAAACGTTGTGAAAAAAACACTTATTATTACCGGTGGCAGTAAAGGGATAGGCCGCGCCACAATCAACTCCTTTCTGAAACAAGGATATCGGTGCATCAACATATCGCGAAGCTCAATCGCCGAACCGGGCGTTTTACAAATAAACGCTGATCTATCTCAATTATCGTGGCTGCAGGCCTGCGCACAAAAGCTAAAAGACGCCATAGCCGACGCCGATCAAATCTGCCTCATTCACAATGCGGGAATGATGAATAAGGACGATATTCAAAACTGCGAACCAGTAGATCTCGCAACAGTTTTGCAAGTAAACGTTATTGCTTCGCAACAACTCAATCAGTTGATTTTGCCTTATATGCATGAGGGTTCATCGATCTTGTATGTTGGTTCAACTCTAAGTGAGAAAGCCGTAGCGAACTCCTGTTCATATGTCGTATCCAAACATGCTGTTGCGGGCTTAATGCGTGCTACTTGCCAGGACCTTGCCGGAGCTGGTATTCACACTGCCTGTATTTGCCCGGGATTCACAGACACGGAAATGTTAAGAACCCATTTGGGTGACGACCCTTCGATTATCGACTCGATCGCCAAACTGAACGCATATGAGAGACTGGTCAAGCCCGGTGAAATCGTTTCTGTACTGCAGTTTTGTGCAAACAACCCGGTAATTAACGGAACGTTAATACATGCAAACCTCGGACAACTCGAAATCTAACGAAACACCTAATAAGAAATTTTAATTCACAAGCTGAGAATAATAATGATCGATTCGACCGAGACTGTAATCAATCAACGCAGAGAAAACGTCTTTTTGATTTTGGCCGGTTTTTTTATCTGTGCCATGACACTTTTGAACGTTGTTGGCATTACCCGATTTATCGAATTAGGACCTTTTGTTCTA
>JBLHNZ010000246.1:0-6124 GCA_047623245.1 Oceanicoccus sp.
GACGCTAGTTTTAAACAAGGGTCCTTTTTTTCCGGGTGGGTAACGGGAGCTAAAAACGACCGCTACTATCATCCGTTTACACCACCTCATGGTTTTGAAGACACTAATTTAGCCGTTTATTGGCAAGCGGCGCGCGAACAGATTAGTTTTGCTGCAGCTGTTTGTCCCCAAGGGGAGCTTTGCAACCGAGGGCTCGCGCCCAAAAATATTACTACCCCAGAATACGGTTTTAATGTCAATTACGGCTATCACTTGGATGCGGGAAAGTTTGCACTGTATCTTCGAAAACACTGTGTGGAAAAACTCGGCGTTAAGCATGTGCTCGATACAGTGGTAGCGGTAAACTCGGCCGACTCTGGGGATATTAAGTCAGTTGCTGTTTCGGCAGGCGAAGAAGTGTCGGGAGATCTCTTTATTGACTGCAGCGGATTCGCCGCTCTGTTGATTGGGAAGCACTTTGGAATAGAGTTTTGTAGTAAAAAAGAGTTTTTATTTAACGATACTGCCTTAGCAGTGCAGGTCCCCTACCAAAATGAAGGCGATGCGATCGCTTCTCACACCTTATCGACCGCTCAGGAAGCGGGCTGGATTTGGGACATAGGGCTGCCGACCCGCAGAGGTGTGGGCTATGTCTATTCTTCTGCTCATAGTTCTGATGACCGCGCCGAAGCTGAATTACGTCATTATATTTCCGAAACATCTGGCGGTCTTGATTCCGATTCGATTTCGCTGCGTAAGTTAAAAATCAATCCCGGACATCGACAAAAATTATGGCATAAAAATTGTGTGGCCGTGGGGATGGCGGCAGGATTTTTAGAGCCTTTGGAGGCTTCTGCCTTAGCTCTGGTAGAGCAATCGGCGAAAATGATTAGTGAACAACTCCCTGCCAACCGCGAGGTGATGGACGTTGTCAGCAAGCGTTTTAATGAAAAGTTTCTCTATCATTGGCAGCGCATTATTGATTTTCTGAAATTACATTACGTATTAACTCAGCGGCAAGATACGGCGTATTGGAGAGATAATTGCCAGTTAGTTTCTATACCTGACAGTTTGCAGGAATTGCTGAGTCTTTGGCGCTATCAAGTTCCCTGGCACCTAGATGCGCCACTCATTGATGAGCTCTTTCCGGCGGCCAGCTTTCAATATGTTCTTTACGGTATGGGTTTTGAAACTAAGAATCATCCGGAACGCTCGACGTCAGATACGAAGTCGATGTCGAACGCGAATAGTTTGTTTCAGGAAAATGCGCAGAGAACATTAAATCTGTTAGCGTCGCTCCCGACGAATCGCGAGTTGATCAATAAAATAGAAAAATACGGGTTTCAAAAAATATGAATCCCTTGCTAAACGACTTTTAATTGCCTTTTGGAGCTTCTATGACCAATTACGTACTTCTGAATAATGTCGATCACAAAGATCTAAAAATAATCAACACCCGATCGGCGGAGTATGGTGATAGCGTGATGTTTGCGATGACATTCCCTTTCGAATTTCGAAATATTCAGTCTTGCTATCCGATTTTTTTCCAAAAGAATGCCGACACTGGGCAATTGTATCCGATAGCGCTATTTGGCTTTAAGGACAAAGAGAATCTTTTTTTAAATAATGACGGATGGGACGCGTCTTATATCCCCTTAATGATCCAAAGAAACCCGTTCCTGATTGGTTTTCAGGAAGCCAAAGACGCGCAGGGTGTTGCCAGTAAACAGCGTGTCGTCTCTATCGATATGGATAATCCGAGGATTAATGAGACAGAAGGCGAAAGTGTTTTTTTGGAGCACGGCGGTCGCTCGGAATTTTTGGAAAAAATGAGCGATATTCTGGAGGCCGTTGATAATGGTCACACCAATAATAAGAGTTTTGTCGATGCTCTTCTGGAATATGAACTGATAGAGTCATTCACCATGGAGGTGACCTTGAATGATGGAACGGCAAACCAGCTAGTTGGTTTTTATACTATCAACGAAGAGAACCTACAGAATTTGGATGGAGATGCTTTAGGTAAGTTGAATAGTAACGGCTGTTTGCAGCCGCTATTTATGATTGTTGCATCGCATTCGAGAATAAAGACATTGATCAACAAGAAAAATAGACAAACGGTATAAACCGCAGGCAGTTGAAAAAATAGTGGAAAATGATGTCGAGTTCTAATAGAAGGGTAAAGGAAGTATCGGAAGTTCGTCCGAATTCTATCCCCGAAAATATTTTGACTTCCGCTGAGCCTGTAGTCTTGAGGGGATTGGTTTCGGATTGGCCGCTCGTTAAAGCTGGGAAAGACTCTGTGGTTAGCGCTGTTGAATATGTAAAAAATTTCTACACTGGGGCTCCTCTAACAGCCTATCTTGGTGAAGTAGAAAATAAGGGTAGGGTGTTTTACAATGATGACCTCACGGGATTTAACTTCGACCGTGTGAGGGTAAGTCTTACCGAGGTTTTCGAAAAACTTTTGGAGAATCAGGATAATCCCACACCGCCAACGATTTACGTTGGATCTACCATGGTCGACAACTGGTTGCCTGGCTTACGAGCCGAGAACGATCTCGCTCTGAATACTCGCGATCCCTTAGTAAGTGTTTGGATTGGCAACCAGAGTACTGTGCCCGCTCATTATGATTTTCCAGACAATATCGCTTGTTGTGTGCTCGGGCGTCGACGTTTTACCCTCTTTCCCCCGGACCAACTCGACAACTTGTATGTGGGGCCGCTAGATTTCACACCATCTGGGCAGCCCATAAGCCTCGTCGATTTTAGTGAGCCAGATTTCGAAGAATTCCCTAAGTTTCGGCAAGCACTAGAAAAGGCAATCGTTGTGGATCTTGAACCTGGTGATGCACTTTTTTTCCCTAGTATGTGGTGGCACCATGTTGAATCATTAGATTCATTGAACATTTTGATAAATTACTGGTGGCGTTCTACGCCAGAGTACATGGGGCCTCCTCTCGACGTATTACAGCATGCGCTATTAGGTTTACAGGGCTTGCCTCCGGAGCAGCGCAAGGTGTGGCAGAATCTATTTGACTACTACGTATTTAATCCTGGATTAGAATCTTTTGAACATATCCCGGAGAAAGCGCGTGGTATTTTAGCTGGCGTTGACGAAACGTCTGCAAGGAAGCTACGAGCAATGTTATTGAATAAATTGAACCAGTAAGATGGACCTTTGTAGAAAAATTACCCAAAAAACTGAGCTAGTGAGGTATTGTTTTGGAGCATAATAAAATACAAAAAGTGGTCATAGCGGGTGGCGGCACTGCCGGATGGATGGCAGCTTCCGCATTGGCAAGGCTGTTAGGTAAGACTCTGGACATCACGTTGGTCGAGTCGGATGAAATTCCAACGGTGGGTGTTGGGGAGGCCACCATACCTACATTATTAACTTTTCATGATCTGTTGAAAATCAATGAAAAAGAGTTTATGGCTGCCGTTAATGGAACCTTCAAATTAGGTATTTCTTTTGAAAATTGGAGAAATGTCAATGAGGACTATATCCACTCCTTCGGTTTTACCGGTAAAGATTGCTGGGCTGCGGGTTTTCAACATTTTTGGCTTAAAGGCAAAAAGCTAGGTATCAGTGAAGACTTTGGCGAATATTGTTCAGAGCTTGTCGCATCCAAGCAAAATAAATTTGCCGTTGTACCCAATCAGGGGCTTAACTATGCCTACCATATCGACGCAGGTTTATATGCTCGGTACCTGCGTGGTATTGCTGAAACGAGCGGTGCTAAACGTGTAGAGGGAAAAATATCTGAAGTAGGTACCAATCCCGACTCTGGCTTTGTCGAACATGTGACATTGGCCTCGGGTAAGAGAATTGAGGGCGATTTGTTTATTGATTGCACCGGTTTTAGAGGCCTTTTAATCGAGCAAACATTGCACACTGGTTACGACGACTGGTCACATTGGCTACCTTGCGATAGTGCCGTTGCAGTACAAACCAAAACAGTTAGAGAGCCCGTACCCTATACGCGTTCGATTGCGCGCGATGCGGGCTGGCAATGGCGTATTCCTCTGCAGAATCGCGTAGGCAACGGCTTGGTTTTCTGTAGCCGTTATCTGTCGGATGACGAGGCCATTAGTACTTTAAAAGATAATGTCGAGGGGGAAATGATCACAGAACCTCGGGTCATTAAGTTTAAGACGGGAACAAGACGTAAGCATTGGCACAAAAACGTCGTTGCCATGGGGCTTTCCAGTGGGTTTATTGAACCCTTGGAATCGACGAGTATTCATTTAATTCAGCGCAGTATCATCCGATTGATGCAAATGTTTCCCTACGATGGCATTCGTGAACCTGATGTTAACGAGTTCAATGCGCAAATGAAGTACGAGGTCGAGCACACGAGAGACTTCATTGTTCTGCACTACAATGTGACAAATCGAACCGATACGAAATTTTGGCGTCACTGTAGAAACATGCAAATTCCGGAATCGCTACAGCATCGGATAGACCTCTTTAAAGAAACGGGCCGCGTGTTTAAAGTGCCGACCGAACTTTTTGGTGAAAACTCGTGGGTGCAGGTAATGTTAGGGCAAGGGTTGATGCCAGAACAGTATCATCCTATCGTGAATATGATGAACGATGAAGAACTCAAGCGTTTTTTGCATGACATTAAGGAAAATGTCACGCGAACAGTGGGACAATTACCGTCTCATCAGAGGTTTATTGATCATTATTGCAAGTCCCCTAATATGTGATGGTAAGCCTGCAGCTAAAGCTACCGTTGCTCTGTGTGCCATTGAACGAGGCGTTACAAGCCCTGATTCAAACATGGGGTCGTGTGGCCGTGTTTCTGGGTGAGCTGTTCCGCGGACACGTTTTTATGTGAATGAACGCTATTACTCAAATGTTGGACGTTTTGCTACGCAAGCGAATGGTCTCTATCGCTGTAGGACCAAGCTATAAGCGATAACAGCAAAATCATTTCAAGCGTTCTGAGAGAAACGATAAAACGCGTTTTTTTTGTTCGGGGTTGAGTGAGGTCACGATGTCTGTTATGTCCTGAGGCAAGTGCGCTGCTGGATCTCCCGATGTTTGAAAAACATAGTAATCGAATAAGTCCCTCCATCCTTGCCGCTGAGCGGGACTTAGCTTAGCAATAGTGAGCATACTGTGTAATAAACTGTCGTTCGGTGAAATGAGGTTGTCCGACATACCACCCCACCAATAATTGACTAATACGTTCAGGTTTTCTAACGATTCTACTGCATGCCACCAGAGCCCTGGAATATAGATGGCATCACCAGGTTCCAGAACGGCCTCTTGCGCAACATCCAACGCTTTTGAATAGTTGGGAAACTTCGCTAAATCAGGCTCTCTAACATCGACCATACTAATTGGGACGCCACCGGGTGCATCTAGAATAGGGCCCACGTAGAGGTTATTAATCTGATTAGGCGGGAAAACTGTAAATTTACGAGCTCCTGCAACCACGCAAGCAATATTGTCAAAGATATCGTAGTGTGGAGCGACGACACTTTTGTTACTTAGCCAAAGTGTTGGGGCAACTGGTTCATCTAACAGAGGTTGACGATTGTCTTCAATAAAGCCTGGGAGAGTTTCTGCAATAGGTACTGCTTGAATGGCGATAGCGTAAGGGTTCGTATGATCAAATATTTTGAGTAAACGATCAATCGCAATGGTTAGCGTAACTTGTGTGCGTTTGAAATTGACTCCCTGCAGGTCTCCGGAGTAGTAGAAACGGCCTTTCGCAGACGGCTCGGCCACAGCCGCGCCAGTAGGGGTTCCGTTATCCAGCTTTTTTAGATAAGTGGCCAAATCTACAGGCGATAGGATTCCCTTTTTCACCGCGGGCCAGTTGCCAACCAGCGATTTTAAATGGGCAGGTTTATTAAGTGGAGCAATTTCTCGCTGAAAAGTATCGGTATCGACACCGTGCCACACAGGTACTGTCTGCAACAAATTATTCATTTGGTGTGCTCACTACTGTAATTATTCGGCGAAAATCCAAAACTGGGTCAATAATGACGTCTTTAGGAGGTTCAAATAGCTGCAGTTTCTGTCACTTTCCAGCTTACCGCAACAACAGTCCGTCTAAACGCATATTTATAGCCGTAATATGTCTATGTGGGGACAATCACATTGCTGGTCGTTTGATGCTCTTTT